>CAZBSW010000098.1:0-7140 GCA_964494835.1 uncultured Thermotogae bacterium | reverse complement strand
GAGGTGCAAATGCATTACGGAATGATCGGGGTGCTTGCCGGCGGGGACTCGCCCGAACGGGATGTGTCCCTGATCTCGGGTCAAAACGTCACCGCAGCGCTGGAGAAAGTCGGGCACCGCGCGGTCTTGCTTGATATCACTGGTCTTGACGATCTCGTGTCGGCGTTGTCCGGGATCGATACCGTGTTCAACGTCCTCCACGGTGGCGCGGGCGAAGACGGAACCGTCTCTCTTCTCCTTGACGTACTCGAGATTCCTTATCCCGGCTCACGACCACAAGCATGCTCGCTCGCGATGGACAAGGTGCGCACACGAGAAACTCTGCTCCAAAAAGGAATCACGGTTCCGCCGGGACGTGCTCACAATGGAGAGGAGATGGAGGCCTTTTGCGCGGATTCGATTCGCGACTTCGGATTACCGGTTGTCGTCAAACCGCGCAACCTGGGATCGAGCGTCGGCGTGTACATCGTCGACAACGAAGCCGATGTCGTGGCACGCACCGCGGAGATCTCCGACCAATTCGGGCCCTTCCTTATAGAACGATACATATCCGGACGCGAATTGACGGCTGGCATCCTGCGCCTGAATGGTGAAGACCATGTTCTGCCAATCATCGAGGTCAGACCCAAAGATCAGTTCTTCGACTACACTACCAAGTACACCGACGGGATGGCTGAGTTTCTCGTCCCAGCCCCACTCAACGATGCGGAGACTGAACGTATCAGCGCTGCAGCGCTTGCGGCTCACAAAGCGATCGGTTGCAGTGGTTACTCGCGCGTCGATCTCCGTCTTGCCGCAGACGGTACTCCCTATATTCTCGAAGTGAACACCATCCCGGGGATGACTCCGATGAGCGATCTTCCCCGCGCCGCCGCCGCCGCCGGCATCGACTTCACCCAACTTGTGCAAGCGATGCTCGCAACAATCAACTAAGGAGGTAGATAATGAAGATCACCTGGATCGGACACGCTTGTTTCCTCCTTGAAGCTCCGGAGGGCCGCGTCCTCACCGACCCGTTCGATAAGGCGATCCCCTACAGGTTCCCCTCGACGCCGGTGGACGTTGTCACCGTCAGCCACGACCACTTTGACCACAATGCCGCCGACCGCGTGAAGGGGACTCCGGAGATCGTACGAGGCGACGGTCCGCACACTGCCGCAGGGATCACCCTCCATGGTGTTCCCGCGTTTCACGACACCGAGAAAGGGAACAAGCGCGGCCGAAACACGATCTATACCTTTACTCTGGACGGGCTCCACATCGCACATTTGGGCGACCTCGGGCACCCGCTTTCAGAAGAGCAACTCGCGTCGCTCGCCGACGTGGAGGTCATCCTTATCCCGGTGGGCGGATTCTTCACCATCGACGCGAACCAGGCGGCGGGTCTCGTGGCAAAGCTTCCAAATGTACGGGTGATAATCCCCATGCACTACAAGACCGACCGGCTGGACGACAGCTTCCCGATCGACACGGTGGAAAAGTTCGCCGGCCGGATGCAGAATGTCAGGGAAATTGGAAGCGCGGAGGTCACCCTCACCCGCAACGATCTTCCCGCAAATCCGGAGGTGTGGATCCTCGATTATGCTTAACGTATCGAAACGGACTCAAGAGCTGAAGGGCTCTCCCATTCGCAGGCTTGTCCCTCTTGCTGTTGCCGCTAAGAAACGGGGGATACATGTCTATCACCTGAACATCGGCCAACCGGATATCCCCACGCCACGTTCGTTCATGGAGGGAATTCGCTCCGCCGACATAGATGTTCTCTCGTATGCCCCGGCGCCCGGCATTCCCGAGACGATCGAAGCGCTGCTCCGGTTCTACGCCGACATGGGCGTGGAACTCACCGAGGATGAGCTGCGTGTTACCATCGGCGGCAGCGAGGCGTTCGTCTTTGCGTTGCAGGCGACATGCGACTTCGGCGATGAAGTCCTTATCCCGGAACCGTTCTATCCCAACTACTACGGACACTCGATCGTGAACGGTATCAAGGTTGTTCCGATTACCACGAAGATCGAGAATGGCTTCCATCTCCCTCCGATCAACGAGATCGAGGCACTCGTCACCCCACGCACCAGGGCAATCCTGTTCTCCAATCCGGCCAACCCGACGGGAGTCGCATACACACGTAACGAGCTCGAGGCGGTAGCCGATCTGGCGCTCAAACACGACCTGTTTGTGATCTCCGACGAACCCTATCGCGAGTTGCTGTACGACGGCCACGCGACGAGCATCCTCGAGCTGCCACAGCTGCGTGAGCACGCGATCCTTGTGGATTCGATCTCCAAGCGTCTGTCAGCGTGCGGGGCGCGCATCGGCTGCCTGGTAACACGCAACCGCGAGGTGATGACGTCGGTAAACAAGCTGTGCATGATCCGTCTATCGGCGCCAACGTTCGAGCAACTGGGCCTGGTCGCATTCCTCAACAATCCCGATTACAGGCGTGAGATCGAAGCGATGCGAACCAAGTTCCACTCGCGCCGCGATACGCTCTGCGAAGCGCTCCAGTCGATCCCCGGCGGCATCTGCCGCAAGCCGGAAGGTGCATTCTATGTATTCGTCAAGTTCCCGCAGCTTGATGATTCCGAGGAGTTCGTCAAGTTCATGATGAACGAGTTCAATCTGGACGGCGAAACGACGATGGTCGCTCCCGGAGCTGGCTTCTATGCCACTCCCGGGGTCGGACACGATGAGGTGCGAATCGCCTATGTTCTGGAAGAGAAGAAACTCATGTGCGCAGTCGAGGTCCTCAAGGCAGGGCTTGAGGCCTATGTAGAGCAGCAACAAAGCGTTGCCGCAGCAGCCGGATGAGGGAAAGGCTCGACAAAGTCATCAAAGAGCGCCGTTTGATTCGCAGCCGCTCGCGTGCCCAGCGGATGATCGAAGCCGGCCGGGTGATGGTGAACGGACAGATCGTTACTCGGCCGGGTCATCCGATCGACTCCGAAGCCGACATCGAAATCACGGGCTACGAGAAGTACGTTGGACGCGGCGGTGACAAACTGGAAGCGGCGCTGGAGCGATTCCGCATCGATGCCAAAGGTCGTGTCTGCCTCGACATCGGCTCCTCCACCGGTGGCTTCACCGATTGCCTGTTACAGCGCGGGGCAGCGAAGGTGTACGCAATCGACGTCGGCCACGATCAGCTCAATCCTCGCCTGCGAACCGACCCGCGCGTCGTCGTGCGAGAAGGCATCAACGTTCGCTATCTCGAGCCGCAAGACGTGGGAGAGCCGGTGGAGCTGGTCACGGTCGACGTGTCGTTCATCTCGTTGAAGCTCGTCCTCCCGCCGCTGGTCGACATCCTACGATCAGGCACCGACATTCTCTCGTGCGACATCATCGCCCTTGTAAAACCCCAGTTTGAGGTCGGGGCGGAGAACCTCCCTAGAGATGGTGTGGTGAAGGAAGAAGCAGCACGCCAAGCCGTCCTCTCAGAGATACGTACATTCATCGAATCCGAAACACCGTGGAGCGTTACGGACCAGATGAAGTCGCCCGTCAAAGGCGAGAAGGGAAACATCGAGTACCTGCTTCACATTCGATGATAGCAGTCAGGCAAGAGGTCTTTCCGCCAACAACCGGAAGGGGCCAAGCAGCCGTTGGATCCGACAACGTGGTTCGAAACCGCCTTATTATTCGCCTCAGGAAGCGGCGTCGAGAGGACTGCCTATGATGGTTTCGCCTGAGTGCCCTTCATCGGCGTGATCGCGCGCAGGAACCCGATGAACATGATGATTGCGCCGAGTAATTCGCTCACATAGAGGGCTCCGGCAAACGAGAACCGGCTGAATATGCCGCCGAATGCCGGAAGAATGGCTCCCACAGCAATCAATACGCTTCCGAGTGCTCGATGCAACAGGACTCTCTTGCGCCAGAAGAGAACGGCAGACCAAATGGCGCCCCCAACCAGTGCAAGTGTCCCGTAGGTATTGAAGAAAGGTGTGAGCATCCGCACGCCAGGAGTGGTAATGGCGTGACCGCTCAGTTCGCTTCCGGTATGCAGGCCGGTGGTCATCAAACTGGGATCGAGCGTTGCGCCAAAGACTCGGACCAGCGCGTAGGCAGACCCAGCAGCTAAGATTGCCATCAGCGCGTGTGCCCACCATCTGCGTCCCAGCAGGTAGACCGTTCCCTGTCCCAGCCAAGCGGCGACCAGAATGGCTCCAAACAAATACCAGAGGCGGAATACGAAGGGGTTCCATCCAAAAGCTCCGTAGAAGCCCTCGCAGAAGCCGCCAATCCCGTAAAAGATCAACCCAATGCCCCACAGCAGGAGATGGGGCCCCCGACGCACTGCGTAGCGTTTCAACACAAGGAACGCAAAGACCGAACTGACAGCAAAGGAGATAAACGGCAAGTAGGTGTTCATGGCCGGATGATACCGCAACCATTCGACGATCGACAAACATTGCCAAGGCTTCGACAACACAGACTCCATACTCAAGTTGCCCTCCCTGGCATCAGCTACGCTGCGCGAATGAGCTCGCCACATCCGACTTCCGTCTTTGCATCGCAGCTGCGACGGACCGCTCTTTCCTTCTCAATCTCGAACTTCGACCTGAGATCATCGCCATTCCACCGGCTCTCCCACGTCCTGCAGCCGACGCCCGGCACGGACGAAGTCTCCTCTCCTCACATCGTTCTGCTGGTGAAGCCGAAGTACGAAGTGTGGAAGGACCGTTTGCCCCGGATGGGGCGGTTAAGAGCGACGCCGACCGAGCCGCCGCGCTCGACGAGCTGCGCACGTTCGTCAAGAACGGAACACCGTGGCTACTCGTCGAGTCAATCGAGTCGCGGGTAATGGATGACGAAGGGAACGTCAAGTCCCACGTCCACCTGCGCTAGACTGAGATCATTCCCTCCAGGTAGAGGGTGGCGCTTCCCGCGATGCGCACGCGCTCGCCGCGATTCTTGCAGAACAGCTCGCCACCACGCTTCGATACCTGCAATGCGTGCAGATCTTTCTTTCCCAGTACCTTTGCCCAGTACGGGGTCAATACGCAATGTGTCGAGCCGGTGACCGGGTCCTCGGGGACGCCGACCGCCGGCGCGAAGAAGCGAGAGACGAAATCGACCTTGTCGCCCTTCGCCGTCACGCCCAGCCCGCGACATTCGAGTGCCGCGATCGCGGCAATATCGGGGTTCAACTCCCGGACGCTCTGCTCGTCGGCAAGCACGGCAAACATGTCTTCCTTCGATCCGAGCACTTCAAGTGGCTTAACGCCAATTGCCTTGGTCAAACCCTTCGGCGCCTTTGCCGGCTTCGGCAGTCGCGCAGGAAAGTCCATCTCGAACTTTTCGTCTTGCTCTTCCACCACAAGTTGGCCGCTCTGCCGCGTCTGAAAGATGATTTCCTCTTCCGGCCACTCTTGCAGCTCGAACAAGACGAAGGCGCTTGCGAGGGTGGCGTGCCCGCACAGCGCCACTTCGGTGACCGGCGTGAACCACGTCAGCTCAAACGCGTCCCCGCGTTGTACGAGAAACGCCGTCTCCGAGAGATTGTTCTCGGCCGCGATCGCTTGCAACGTTGCATCGGAAAGCCATTCTTGGAGCAGGCACACACCCGCCGGATTGCCGGAAAACGCTTTCGAGGTGAACGCATCCACCTGATAGAACGGTATCTTCATACTCTCTCCCCCCAATGCACACGCCCTACCCGCTTCTCGGGGGCGTCGAACTTTTCACACATACTGCCAACCAGTATCTCATCGATGTGCTCGCCTTTCAAGAATCAGCGCCAACGCTGCAGTTATCGGCCGTGGTCCCACCTGGCATCGGACAGCGATGGCGAAGAGCAGGCTGTCCCTAGCCACCGTGACAGAATGTTTAACACGATCATCTCCGGTCTTGAGACCGGCCTTCAATGCACAAGACTTCTGCCAAGAACCACTTGCCGACAACAGACAGCAACTCCAATGTCAGCGAAAGTTGCCCGGCGCCCAAGACAACGTCTTGAGGAATCTGGTTCATCCCCGAAATCCGAAATTCAATCGAGTTGCTCACTTCAAGCCCAGCTTATCGCCGCGTTCGAGCGTTTCAATCGCCTCCTTCGCGCGTCGCTTCCGTGTCTCGGGACGCTTCGCCGTGGAGATCCAAAGGATGTACTGCTTGCGGTACGTGGCCGCCAATGCACCGAATGTCTTCGCCGCAGCGGGGTGTTTCGCAAGGGCTCGGCGTAGCTCCTCGGGCACGTCCTCGGCTGACGCCTTCGGACGCGATTGCGTGCAGTCCCATTCGCCCGATTCCTTGGCTTCGGTGATCAACGCAAGGCCCACGTCGGTCATCCGTCCTCGTGCGATCATCGTCTCAGCCCGCTTCTTGTTGGACTCGGACCAAACGCTACCGGGTCGACGGGGTGTGAACTTGCGAACGTACCGATCGTCGTCCAGCCGCTTGATGATGCTGTCGATCCACCCAAAGCAGAGCGCCTCTTCCACCGAATCGCCGTAAAGCAAGGCAACCCGTCTTAAGAATCTCGCACGACCGGACGTCTGCCTATAACAACGTACGCTACCCTATCATAGCTCATGTATTTCCCCTAGTGCGGTATACGCGCTATGCTTCCTTTGCCACCTCCTAATGGTGGATACCCAAAAGAGTCGATTCATGTCGACAGCGAAAGGCACTGATACAAGCTTTGCGTTGCAAGAGAGGTATCCAAACTGGCAGATTTGAGTCACAATCCTTAATCTGGTAGGCTCATGGGTATGCACGAAAAGAGAGTCTTGGATCACATTGATCAACGCACCAGGCAAGCTGTGGCTCGGTATTGGAACACCCGTTCGGCGCAGCAGCACAGGCAGGAAGAGACCGGACGCGTGGACCATGGGCTGCGCAGCGCGGTTACGGGTGGCGCTCAGATGGATGGTTTCATCGATCTCTTCACTGACATCATCGTGGATGCCGGGGTTTCCAGCGACCATGTGTTCCGTAAGAAGGCTCTTGAGCTCCCTGGTTTTTTTCGGCCCACCAAGGAATGGGATCTGCTTGTGGTCAAGGACGGCACCCTTATTGCTGCGATCGAGGCAAAGTCGCAGGTGGGTCCCTCGTTCGGCAATAACTTCAACAATAGAGTTGAAGAGGCAATGGGAAGTGCATTAGATCTCTGGACAGCCTATCGCGAGGGGGCTCTTCTTGCGA
>CAZBSW010000097.1:0-7163 GCA_964494835.1 uncultured Thermotogae bacterium | reverse complement strand
TTTGTCCCGCTCAACGTCGATGGCTACTCACTTCCTCCCGATTGGTATCTCCGACTTGGTCGGGAAGCGACCCGAATGCTGAGAGGGGAGATTCCGCTTTCGGCTATCATGACGATCGAGCCGTAGTTGGCTGCCGGCACAGAGCCTCCCTGATCAACGCCGGTGAGCTTGGCTCTAGGCATGATGAAGCCAGACCGTCCCGGGATTCGCGCGACCTTCACCCCCTTGGATTCCATCTATGACCCTGCGCGGTGGTCCGGTGGAGCAGCGAATCGCCTGACCTGAAGAGGATTTATCGCCATGCCCTCTTGCATTGAAGGGTCTTCCACTACTAGGAGGAAGCCAATGAATGCGTTTCAGGTTCGGTCCTATAGGCTCCAAAGCGCAGTTTCTGTCTAGAGCAAGAGTGGAATCGCTGCCGCATGTCTTCCTTCTCCCAAACGTGAGTCAGGGTAAGGATCCCTCTGATCCCTATACCAGTTCCCGCAAAGCAGGTCACGAACGTGAATCGATGTCGGTCTTGACACTGTGCCTGTGCCGTTTTTTTGGGGAGGTCGCCGTAGATCGCCACTATTCCGAAGGCAAGTGCCGACGGATCACTCCTTGAGAAACGGATTTCCGAATCGATTGAGTGAGGCGACCGCTGACAGCGAACGGCGTGGCTGGCGAACGGGGGGATCCGCTTCGCCAATAGGCAGCACAGCGGCAATTCGATACGGATCCGGAACACCGAGAAGTGGTGCCAACCGCGCTCCCGAGGGAGTGTATGGTAGCGCGTACAGTCCCTCTTCGGTCGCTTGCAGGAGCATGTGTGCAATTGCAATCCAGACAGATGGGATTGCGTAGGGCGCGCGAGGATCGAAGAAGGTCGCGATCACCACGGGGGCTTGTTCGAGAAACGGCTTCTCGGCGGTGATGGCGTTGGCTGCGTACCAGTCCCGGATGCTGCCCTCTGCTCCTTCGTGGTGACGGCGCTCTGTGTCCTCGCAGAGCTTGCGGATTTCCCGCTTCAAGTTCGCTTCATCGACCACGAGCAGGTGCCAGGGCTGGCGATTGGCGCCGGATGGTGCATACCGAGCCGCATCGAGAATCCGTCTGACGGCAGCTTTCGACACCGGAGTGCTCAAGAAAGAACGAGCGCTCTGGCGTCGTCGTATCGCGCCAAGAATCCCTCGGTCTATCACGGCATCATCGCTCCTTTCCATCTTCACTGCGCTCCCAGTGGCACGTGGGAAGATGGGTGCCTGGCCGGACTCCCTGGTCCTGAGACCGGCCACGATGGCCTATCAACTCTTCCTCGTACCAGACCTGGAGCCCTAGCGTAGACTCAGTATATCCGCATGGTTATCTGAGAGTAAGATGACTCTCACTCCGAGCACAGGCCCAAGGGCACGGCGAGGAATAACCTTGTTCGACATTTCGAGGAGGGCGGTCAACACGCAGCAGACGAGTCTCTTTCGGACCGAGGGCATGTTCGCGGCAGGATCGTTCGAGACGTGCGCTTTCGTCGTGACGTTGATTGGATGCTCAACATATGATGGTCCGCCGGGGATCTTGAATGTGAGAATAGTTGTCGAAGAGCTCATTGGAGATGGCCATTCAGAACAGACCTTTGGGTCTCTTCTTGAGACGGCACACCAACCGGCGGATACCGCTTGAGTTCTCCATTCACTCCCCCAGGCTTCAAGAGACTATTCGTACATCCTTCTCCGAGAATCTAGCCATATGAACGGCCTGCACGCTTCCCGAGTATGAGGGCAGCCGTGGGCTCTCACCTCATCCATCACCCAGATCCCGTGGTGAACCCCATGCTCATCGATAGGCTCACGCAATTGTCACGGAGGTGTTCCTCGCAGATCGTGTGAGTCGCACATCGAATCTGTTCGGATGACAGGCCGCTAGTCCAGTCCGGCTCGTCGTCGCCAGCTCCGATATAGGATCTGGTTGACCGGCCAGCGATTGCGGCCGTACCGCTGCAGCGCACGTGAGGCAAGTCTTCGCAGAACGCTGGAAGTGGCTCCTCGCTCGCTCCGTGAGGGGTTTGGCTGTTGCGAAAAGGAAATACCGAGATCGATCATCAATCGATGCTGCAGGTTTCGCGGATCGTCGCGCATTGCCTCAACGTATCTAGTTTGTGGGTAGTCTTGGCGGAGAGCGTACATCCTCCACAGAACGGCGGGGAACTTGAGGACGCTTAGCTGTCGCGAGTTGGATATCTGAAGCCCTGATTCCCATACTCGCCTGATGAACTCGCGATCGTCGCCGGTCTTGAGCCGGGTCGCCCAAGGGCCTATTGTTTCGATGACGTCTTTGCTATGCATCCAGTTGCTTGGCGAGACGGCAATCCGCTCGTCCCGGCAGCCCACCCTCGGAAGGGAGAACGCCGCATAGCAGCCGTCTGGCGCAATGAGAGCTCCCAGCGAGTGAACGAACGAGGCTCCGCTGGCCTCGATACTCGATAGCAGGGAAGACAGGTGCCAAGGGAACCAAAGGTCGTCGTGTCCAAGGTAGGCGATGTACTTCCCTCGGGCTCGTCCCAATGCTTCGTTCCTCGGCCGACTTGGGCCGCCGGAGTTCTCAGGCAGATTCGTCCAGCAAAGGCGAGAATCGTGAAACGATGCCACGACTTCAGAGCTGTCGTCCGTGCATGCATCACCGACAACCCATGCCTCGAAACCCTTTAGGTCCTGTCTCACGAGCGTTTCCAGCGTCAGTCGTAGTGAACCGCTGCAGTTGTATGTCGGAACGATCACGCTGACAATTGGTTCGCCTGGCGGCACATAGTCCTCCTTACAGAATGTGTGGATAAAGAAAATCTGGCGGCTCGGATTGTGGGAGCTGGTCTGGACGTGTCCCGCAGTCCAGCATTCGCTGGATCACATGATTGTACAGAACGCCCCGGTGTCGGCTTCCAAGCGCAGGATAGCTGCCGCTCCTGACAGTTGCGATTCGCTTCAACCTTTTCTCATTCCAGAGGAAGCGCTTGTCCCATCTCTGACCAAGGTCGGCGAGGACTTGCGATGGCTGGTACTTAACCTCCGCTCCTAGGTAGTTCACTGCGTCCGCTCCGACGACCAGAAGGAAGTGCGCAGCGTGATACCCGTCAAACCGAATCTCGTCCTCAGCGTACCGGTCTGCAAATGAGAGCACTCGGAACCCATCTCCCGCGGCAGCGCGAAAGCCGCGGATTGCGTCTGCAACGCCTCGCTGGTCGATTCGTTGCGGAGCTCCTTCTTCCCAGCGGATACAAAGCGGATGGAAGTAGATCCAGTGGGCGCCAGCCGCAGCCGCAGAGCGACCCACCTCGGGAATCCGCGATGCGTTCTCAGCTCTGGTCAGCGCGCTGATGCCTATCTCAAGAGGGCTGCCCGACCTCTCAATCCTTTCGCGGAGACTCTCAATCCTGCGAAAGGATTCCCCCAGTTCCGTTGAACTGATGTGGCTCCAATCGTAGAGCGAGATTCTTACTGCTGTTACGTATCGACACAACGCCTCGGCAACCGAGTCGTCATCGAGGAAGTCGCCGTTGGTGACCACTGCAATCTCCAAGAATCCATGCTTCCGAGCGATCTGCAGCGTGGCGGTGAAGGTCTCCGCCATCGTCGGTTCTCCTCCCGAGAGGAGCAAGCCGCGGGTCTCGCCACCAAGAACGGCGAGCAAACGCTCGACAAACTCTATTCTTAGTCGATGCACACCTATGCCGATTGTGCTTGGGCACAGCGGACACCGACGCTTGCACTCGGTGGAAAGATCAAGCTCACGAGCCGCGGGAAAGAGTGGCCTGCCTTCAAGATATGCGGCGAGCTTCTCCGTATGATTGACCACCTTGCGCGCTGACGCGATCTCCACTGTCTGACTCCTCCGCTGTAGACCGTCTTCGAATCGCCAAGCCCCTGTCCGTGACCGGTACCTGCCGGCGCCATAAGAAGTCCGTTATCTCTCCTCAGTCTACTGTAGCGACATGCGGTGTCAATGGCTCCAAGGGCAACTCTCCGTTGCTCACCCGAGTAGTGGAGAGGGGTCACGTGATACGGGCTCAGGCGCTGTAATGGATGTGAACCTTCCTTTACGTCGGGATGGTGGAGGTTGTGCCGCTCCTATGGATGGCGTGGGTGATGAGCCGCGACTTCCTTGCTGCAGCGATTCGGACAACGTTGTCCGAATCGCCTCTCGCCTTCAGCCGGTCGCAGATGGCCGAAATGCTTGGCTTGTAGCGGGGTGGCAGACAGTGTCGCCTCGAACAGACACCGACGCGCTTCCCGGTTTCTGTGCTTGCTGATCCGCGCCTTGCCAACGCCATTGATCTACCCAACGAACGGAGCCTCATCCACTCCGACCAACATCAACTCCCAAAATCGAGGCGCCATCCATTCTGCTCGAGAATGCCAGCCATTCTCTTCGATCTTCCACGGCCTTCTGCCTTGGAGGCTGAGGCGTCACTGCCGAAGATCCCGGTCAGGGACTAAGGCGATCCCGATCAACTCCTTCTCGGCGTACCTACGCGACGAGGGAAGCTCATCCCCGTGCTTGCGCCAGAACCTCCCGATCTCGCCAGCGGAGAGGGTGATCTGCCCCACCCGCCTAGGTCCACTTCTGGAGCAAGTTAGGCGACCTCACATTACCGGCAAGTGACCGCGGGCAGTTACCAAGAGGCAAAGACTTGACTAGTCTCGCATCGCTGATACGGCTTGCAGGTTACAATTTGAAGGGAGGGAAAGAGAAATGGAGGGAGTGCCCTGCCATCCGTCTCGAGAACAGCTTACCCCTCTGGGCACGGAGTCAGAGACACGGATGTTGAGACTGTGGAGTCACTTCCTGGTGCCATGGCGCGCATGGTGATGTTCACCATGCCCCCCGATGGGAAGTTTACATTGAACGTCGTTCTGCCCTCGTCCTCCGGAAGATCTATCTCTTGTCTCGAACCGTCGGGGAAAAGTAGGTCCAAGACCAACGATGTGAATTCCTCACTCCCTGTCGCCCATCTGATGTCCAGTTCGTGGCTTGCCCCCCGCTGGCAGATCGGGATGGACTTGGCAGCGATCGAGAGACCGTTACGTTCCTTGTTGGGAGATTCTCCCGCGGGTACGGTGAAGCGGAAGGAGGAAACGTTGTTTTCCTCGTCTGATTCATTCACGTGGTTCTCGATATCGGCGACGAGCATCATTGTGTGCTCCCCATCCCTGACATCGTAGGCAAAAGGGATCTCGGTTTCCTCGTCCGGGGCAAGAAGAGGCCCTGGCTCCAAGTGAACCAGTTCGTCATCGAGGTAGAAGCCTATCATATAGTCCTCTTCGATAGGTATCGGGCCCACGTTCCCTAGCCGCACGGAAAGCTCAATCAAGTGGTCCGGTACCGGCCACCTGATTAGGGGCGGAAGGACCCGCAGGTCCGGTAGAGGATGGGTGATGCACGACCCAGGACGTTGCGCAAATGGATAACCCCACACCTGATCTCCCCACGTAACTGAATCATGCTTCATGGTGCCGACATAGAGCTTGCCGTCGAGCACAGCCAGAGAACCCAGACCCTTGTTCTCCAAGGAGAATGGGCTTGGGCCTGCTATAATGACCGACCAGTTTGTGCCGTCATACTTCGCAAGTCGTCCGCTGGGGAAGCCTTCCGCAACGTACAGGCTGCCTTGAAAGGCAGTCATCGACTCGAATCGAAGGGCTTTCCAATTCGGATTACCTATCACAAGGCCCAATCCACCCCATGGTGGGGTCACGTTTGTCCACCCGCTCTTTCCGTTCCCATCATACCGCCAAACCTCTGCGCCAAAGTGGGTCTTTGTGCCGATATAGAGGTAACCTTGGTAGACTGCCCAGGACCCTATTGCCTGGTTGGTGCGGATCTTCTTCCCTAAGCTCGAGCTCATTGTTTCTGTGCCAAAGCCATCAATGTTTACCTGCGTCCAGGAGCCCACGCCTCCGGTAGTGCTCTCCCAGATCTCAACCCCGCCGGAGATATAGCTTTGAGGGTCGCCAAACATGCCTTTTAGGGTATGTGTCCCTGCGTAGAGCTTGCTATTGAAGACGCCCATGAAGTCTATACCCTGGTTGTTCTGAGGATCGCCGAACGAGTTCGACACAACTTTCTTCCAATACATCGCTGCCTTACCTATATCTGGTGACCGCCAGATCTCGAATGACTGACCAGTGTCGTAGACCCCATACACCTGGCCATTGAAAACAGCGATAGGCATTGGGCTAGCCCCTCCTGGAAGGCCAGTTGAGGTGACCTTCTTCCAGTTGATACTGACAATGGGCGAACCTTGTTGTTTTGTCCACCAGATATCAGCCGACGAATCCTGTCCATACAGATACCCTGCAAGCGAGGCTAATGGACCAGGAGCAGATGTAATGTGCTTCCATTCGACACAGCTCTGACCGCCGAGAAGAGGCACGATGATCATCCGGAATAGTTCGCCATTACTATGTGCAAAGAGGCTACCATCAAAAACGAACAGTACGGTCTTTCCCTGCCCAGATGGGCCCAGAGAACCGAACCCGTCCTTGTTCACCTGGTACCAACCGGGTGGAGTAGCGGAAAGGCCCTGCCCTACCGACGACCACAGAAGGACCAGGGCAGAGATAAGACACGCCGCGACATACGCGTGCCTATTCCGGCTGTGTACACCCTTGAACTTCACTGACCCAATCTCCTTCTCGCTTCAGTATGTCAATAACCTAATGAATACGTGCGGAGATGGCAAGTGTCGTAGTATGGCACTTCCTAACATGACCGTCCGAAAACCGACAAGGTGGGGATAGGTAAGGATGCTCACCCGCATACACCGCGGCGCTTGTTTGACCTATCCCCAAGAATTCAATTCGTGGGCTAGGCACACCCGCTGATCGGGTCGGACCTCCGACAAGCCGCGAATAAGCAAGAGCTAGATTGCAAGGTGTTTTCACTCCTCGACATACCGTGGGAGGTGATGAGTGTCATCACGAAACACGTCTTCGCGGTCAGATCGAGTGTCCACAGCCGATGGGAACACTCGATGAAGCTTGACGGACCTCCCAGGGTGCGGCTTCCGAGTCGTTTCGTGAGGAGCTTAACTCCCCAAGGCGCCGGGCTTTTCTCACAGTTCCTGGAGAGATGTACTCTCAGTGCCGCTGTTTCCTGAAGAGGAACGGGGTGCATCAGGAGAAGATCTGGAT
>CAZBSW010000096.1:0-7163 GCA_964494835.1 uncultured Thermotogae bacterium | reverse complement strand
GAAGAAGTGGGGGATACATGCTGGCTGAAAACCCGGCCGACATATCTGTGCGGTGCGTGCTGGAAGCGCTCGGTGAGTCGCTCGACCTGGTCGGTTGCCTCAGTCCCGGTTCGGAGTGTTCTCTGACCGGCATCTGCCCAACGAAGACGATATGGGGGAAGATCGACTTAAGGTTCAAGGGGCTGCTCGACTCGCTGTCTCTGCGTGACATCATCGCCACCGGTCGCGGTACGCGCCAACAGTGACAGCGCCGTCCAACAGCGGCATCTGACGCAGAACGTAATCTTTATCACCGACAAACGCTTGCGAAAATGCTATAGTAGGCACGTTAAAGTATGAGAACCCCCTCATCCTTTTCACCACCCGGAGAGGGCGGCCAAGCTAACGCTTGACCGCCCTTTACATTTCCTATAGCGCGCTTGCAGCCACGACAGCCCTTTCCAACAGATAGACCAATGCCACGAGGAACGGGTACAGGATGACGAGGGAAAGCACGAGTGGGAAGAAGGTGAATAGACCGCCCCGCGGCCTGGCCGGCCAGGAAAAACCCTCTGCGAAGAGGTAGTCGATCGGTGGACGTTCGTACGGCCAATCCTTCCTCCTTCCCTTTATGTATTCAATCACGGCGCGAAACGGGGATCGGGCAATCTCGTTCTGTCGTAGGTAAAGGAATAGTCCCGCAAGGACGCAGATGTAAGTGATGAGTGGAATTGTGCCGCCGTAGGCGGCAATCATGTTGAATGTGCCGTGTAGGAGCACCGCAAGAAGGAATCCGCCCAGCAGCAACTCCGCGCGGATGCGTCGTCCGGTGAGAAAACGAGAACGTCCGATAAGGAACCCGGCTATGCCGTCGAACAAAATGTGCCCCGGGAAAGCACGCGCCATCAACAATCCACGCATGAGGTCATGAAATCGGCCGATATCGCCGCTTTTCCAGATGGTATAGGTACCGGAGAAGAGATAGGAAAAGTCCTCGTAGATACCGAATCCGACGCCGAGTATCCCAAAGTAGATGGCCAAATCCATCGGCTCGGCGATGTCGGGAAATCCGAATCTCCACAGCGTAAGCGCCATCAGAGCGAACTTCACGCTCTCCTCGATCATGCCCGCCGATACATAAGCCACAAACGCTGGCGACACGCTTTCTGCCGGCAAGAACCTCCTTACAAGGATCACGGGGATCACGGCAACCATCCCAATGACAAACGATACGGTTACAGTTGTCGTAGGGAGACGTCGGAACGGATTGGCCCGATAGAGAAGGAAGATGTAGCCAAGCGACAGTCCGGAAGCCAGGTAGACAGACTGCACGAATAGGGTCATTGTTTGGTTGCGCTAGTATTGAGGCTCGAAGCGTGTGGGGTGGGATCGCTATCTACCAATGAAGTTGAGGACATAGTAGTAGTAGAAATAGAAAACCGGCAGCGCGAACAGGAGTCCGTCAATCCGGTCCAGCGCCCCGCCATGGCCGGGAAGGAACGTCCCGGAATCCTTCGTCTGGGCCGCGCGCTTGAGCTTCGACTCGAAAACATCACCGAGCTGCACTGCACAAGCAACGAGGAAGGAAGATGCGAGAATATGAGGGAATCCCTCCCAGAAGGCAAACTGCCGCCATACCGGGGATAAGGAGGCTCCTAACAGAGCTCCGATGATGACAAACAAGAAGCCGCCAACTATCCCTTCCCAGGTCTTCTTCGGACTCACGTTGGGGAACGCGTGATGGCGGCCGAACAGGCTGCCGAACAGATAGGCGCCGCTGTCGTAGCCCCAAACCATGAGAAGAAGGACGATCGCGTGCGAGGCCCCGACACTCGGAAAATCGCCCTGCCCGCTGATGTACATCAAGTAAAAGAAGTGAAGCAGCCATGGGATGTAGAGAAGGCCGAACACGCCGGCCACCGTCTGTAAAACCCCTCGTTGATGAGGAAGACTCCCCAGGTAACGCAACACCTGGTAAGCGATCGCCATGAGGAGGACCACGTCACCGTATTTGCCATCGAAGACCACATAGCTGAAGGTAAGGATCGGTATCCAGATGAGAAACTCTGGTGCGGCGAGCGGAACCTCGATCTTCTTCATCAGCTGAAGATATTCCACTCCTGCTGGATAAGCGACGAGGAGAATGAGGAACCCAACGATCCATTTTACGTCATAGCGTGCCCCGGCATAAAGCACTACAAAGACGAACCCTCCCGCGGCGAGGGCGCTGGCGAGACGTCGGCACAGGTTCTTGAGGTTCATTCGTCCTCCATTACGGCTCCGAATCGCCGCTCGCGATTCTGGTAGGTCGAGATTACCTGAAGAAACTCGGCGGGCGTAAAATCAGGCCATAGGGTGGAGGTGAAATGAAGTTCGGCGTAAGCCGCTTGCCACAACAGGAAGTTTGAGAGGCGCATCTCCCCGCTCGTACGAATGATAAGGTCAGGATCAGGAATCTGCGCGGTATACAAGAGGTCGGCAATAACGTGTTCATCGATCCCAGCCGGATCAAGGTCCCCGGCGCGAATTCGGTCGGCGAGCGTTTGGCAGGCACGCACGATCTCCTGACGAGCACCGTAGTTCAAAGCAACATTCAATGTCAAACGATCGTTGTCTGCCGTTCGTTCGATCGCACTATCGACCGTAGCGTGCAGTGACGGGGAAAGGCGATCCAGGTCGCCAGAGACAAGCACACGTACCCCTTCTCTCCTGAACTCCGCGAGTTTCTCGGTTATGAACCGATCAAGGAGATCCATGAGAAAGTCGACTTCTGCGGCGGGGCGGGCCCAATTCTCGGTAGAAAACGCGTACAAGGTAAGATATTGTAGTCCCAATCGTCCGCCGACAAACCGGATCAGACGCTCGGCGGCCTGTGCCCCTGCCTGATGCCCGGCCGTGCGGGGCAGATCGCGTCTCTTCGCCCAGCGGCCGTTTCCATCCATTATCAAGGCTACATGATGTGGCAAGCCCCGTTCTTTTACGTGCTCGATCAAGGTTGGCATATTCACTTGTCCCAGTGAATCCGTTTTCGTATCCGGTTTCAAATAGCCCCCACTATCCTACCGCAGATTTCGGATGTTTATCATAGCCGAAAGACGCATTACATGGCGAGGACTTCTGCCCACTTCAGTGATGGAGTAGGTGCGATTCATCGCTCGTCTCTTGAGAGCAACAGCGACCGCGCTTCACCTACAACAGTGAGGGACCCGGTGATGAGAAGCGCATGGTCATACTCAAGATCGTGACTGGCGACAGACAATGCCCGGGCGACCGATTCTGCGACTATGGTCGGTATGCCGACCGGGGCGGCAAACTCCACCAACCTTGACGGAGCAAGGGCGCGTGGGCTGTTCGAACGGGTGAGAATCACCTGTGGAAAGAGGGGAAATAGAGCGCGTACCATCGGTTCTATCTCCTTGTCGTTGAGCACGCCGAATATGAGTCGGCGCCTGTCCCGTGCGGGGAAGAAAGCCTCGATCTCGCGGCAGAGAGCGGTCGTTCCGGGAAGATTGTGCGCGCCATCCAGAACGATGAGCGGTTGCCGTCTGACTGCCTCAAACCGCCCCGGCCAATTGACGGCAGCGAGGCCATCCCGTAACGCGCCCGTAGAGATCATCATCCCTCCCCGGCGCAGGCTCACGATGGCGGATAAGGCAATGCGCAGGTTCTGTTCCTGATAGGAGGCGACGAGCGGGATCTCCACCTGTCGCGGAAGCGATGCAGCTGCAATCGCATAGCGTGCACGATTCCAATCGAAATCAACCCGGTTAATGCCGATTCGATCGCTTGTGATGATCGGCACATGCATCCGTTGGCACTCTTCGCATACGACGCGTTCCACTACTGGCGGCAGATCGCCGACGATGAGAGGGGCGGCTTCCTTGATGATCCCGACCTTTTCCCAGGCAATCTTTTCAAGGGTGTCACCCAAGATGGCCATGTGATCCCTACCCACGTTTGTCAGGATCGTCAGTACCGGCTGCACGACGTTTGTCGCGTCAAACCGGCCGCCGAGGCCGACCTCGACTACGGCGATATCAACATGCTCGCTGGCGAAATGAGAAAAGGCGATCGCGGTCAGTGTCTCGAAAAGCGTCGGCGGGTCGTCGGCTGCGGTAAGCACAGGGAGGGCTTTCTCCACATATCCGGCGAACGCATCTTCCCCGATCCATTCTTTATCGATCGTGATCCGATCCCGGAAATCGATGATATCGGGGGAGGTGAATCGTCCAACACGGTAGCCTGCATGTGTAAGAACGCTTGACAACATGGCGACGACCGATCCCTTGCCGTTTGTTCCCGCGACGTGGATCGCGGGGAATGAGTGCTGTGGATCGCCCAAGTGCTTGAGGAGCCGGAGGATGCGGTCGAGGCCCGGTTTGACTTCCAAGGATGGAAGCTTCTCCAGGATAAGACGGGCCTTGCGATAGTCCAACTCAGCCCCCCAGTGCGACGAGGTTCGCCTCCAGGCGCTCCTTCTTTGCTATGAACTCTTGCTCTTTTCTCTCTTCTTTTTCCACGACTGCGCGCGGGGCGCGGTCACGGAAGGTTCTGTTGGCAAGATTCCGGCGAGCGCGGGCCAGCTCATCCTCGGCATAAGCAAGTTCCTTGGTTATGCGCGACCGCTCCGCAGCAATGTCGATCAGATCGGCTAGCGGCACGAACAGATCGGCTCCTGTGAGCACCTGTCGCGCCGATCCCGGCGGAGCGACCATATCCGGGCTCGCTTCCCACTTGTCCGCTCCGCATAGCGCACACAACGCCTCTTGCGATTGTTCAACGAGCGCCATAATACCGGCGTCACCCGTGCGAACGAGAACGGTGATACCAGCGCTCTGGGGCACGTTCAGTTCAGCGCGGATCGCCCGTACCGCGGTGATCATTCCCTTGAATGTGGCCATTTGCTCCTCTGCTTCGGGGTCCCGCGTGCCAGCTTGCGGGAAGGTGGCGATGCAAATCGATTCCGGCTCCTCAGCGAGGGCGCGCCAGATCTCCTCGCTGATGAATGGGACGAACGGGTGGAGAAGCTTGAGGATTCCCTTGAGAACGTGATAGAGGATCCCCTTCACTGCACGGGCTTCCTCTTGATTGTCATCCACAGAGACGAGCCTCACCTTGGCCATTTCGAGGTACCAGTCGCAGAAATCGTGCCAGACAAACGCGTACAGATCCTCGATCGCCAGATTAAAGTTGTACGCCTCGAGGTTCGTCCGGATGGCGGTCACTGTTTCTGCGAGCCGGGAGAGGATGAATCGATCCTCGAGTGCGTTCACTCCCGCCGGAAGAGACGGACGCTCGTCGTCAAGGGTCATAAGGACAAAGCGCGCCATGTTCCACACCTTGTTCAGGAAATTACGACTCGCTTCGATGTCACGCATTGCCACACGCATTCCCCGGCCTTTTGACGAGGATTGCGCAAGCGTAAACCGCAGGGCGTCCATTCCGTAAGATTCCTTCACTTCCAACGGGTCGATGATGTTCCCCTTCGACGAACTCATCTTTATCCCGTTTTCGTCTTCGATGAGCGGGGTAAAGTACACCTGACGGAACGGAACCTCGCCCATGAAGTGGAGGCCCATCATGATCATCCGCGCTACCCAAAAGAAGATGATGTCAAACCCCGTGATCAACAGCGAAGTTGGATAGAAGTAATCCAGTTCCGGGGTCCTGTCAGGCCAACCCATTACCGAAAACGGGAACAGGGCGGAACTGAACCAGGTGTCGAGAACATCGGAATCCTGTCGGAGATTCGCGCTGGCACACTCCGGGCAGGAGGTCGGCGCCTCGCGCGAAACGATCATCTCGCCGCAGTCGTCGCAATACCATACGGGTATCTGGTGTCCCCACCATAGTTGACGGGAGATGCACCAATCTTGAATGTTCTCCATCCAGTCAAAGTAGAGGCGCTTCCAGCGCTTAGGTACGAACTCGACTTCATCTGAGCGCACGTCCTCTATCGCCGGTGCGGCCAATTCCTCCATCTTCATGAACCATTGTTTGGAGATAAGCGGTTCGACCATGGTGTCGCACCGTTGGCAATGCCCCACCGCATGCTGGTAGGGAACGATCTTCTCGAGAAGTCCCTTCTCTTTGAGCTCGTTCACCACAGCACTTCTCGCTTCTTCACGGGACATTCCAGCGAATGATCCGCCATTCTCGTTGATTGTGCCGTTGTTGTTGAGGATGTTGACCGGTTGGAGGCCCGTGCGATTGCCGATCTCGAAGTCGGTTGGGTCGTGGGCCGGCGTTATCTTGAGAATGCCGGTGCCAAATTCCGGATCGACCTCATCCGCAGCGACGATCGGTAGTTCTCGCTCCAAGAGCGGTAGGATCGCCGTTTTGCCGATCAGATGCTTGTATCGTTTATCATTCGGGTTGACCGCCACGCCGGTATCTCCGAGCATCGTCTCTGGCCTGGTAGTGGCGATCACGATCTGTCCGCCGTCCTGTAGGGGATAGCGGACGTAATAGAGGTTCCCTTCCACCACGTGGTGTTCTACCTCGATGTCCGATAGGGCGGTTTCACAACGGGGACACCAGTTTATCATCCGCTCGCCGCGATAGATCTTGCCTTCTTCGTAGAGCGAGACAAAGACCTCGCGAACGGCCCGCGACAATCCCTCATCGAGCGTGAACCTCTCACGCCGCCAGTCGGGGGATGTCCCCAGGGCGCGCAGCTGCTTTTGAATGTGCCCGCCGTATTGTTCTTTCCATTTCCAGACCCGCTCTACGAATGCCTCCCGCCCCAGGTCGTAGCGAGACAATCCTTCATTTGCCAATGCACGCTCCACGACGTTCTGCGTGGCGATCCCAGCGTGATCCATACCCGGAAACCAACAGGTGATGTAGCCGTCCATCCGCTTGTACCGGATGATGATGTCGTGCAGCGTATACTGAAGGGCGTTGCCGATGTGCATCGCCGAAGTGATGTTCGGCGGTGGGATCACCATGGAGAAGCGTTTGTCGTTACTTGTATCGATCTCGGCATGGAAATATCCCTTCTCCTGCCATAAGTGATACAGACGTTCTTCTACTTGGGAAGGTTGGTATCGCTTAGTAAGTTCCATGATTCTCCTTGGCAGTGCACGAATGCGCGGGTACTAGCAGTTTAGCACCAGCTCTCCATTGAAAGAGAGTAGGTGTGTATCTCGTCCTCGGAGAAGAACAGGGCAAGTTCGCGCGCG
>CAZBSW010000095.1:0-7349 GCA_964494835.1 uncultured Thermotogae bacterium | reverse complement strand
GCATCCGTCCACATCTAGGAGGCAGTGAAACTGTGGACGAATCGCAACCGCGGTGGCTTACCTGCCTTCTCGAGGAACTGAAACAGACCAATCTCGAGTGATCTCATCAGTGGCGAGTAGACGGCAACTATCGGACAGGTCACACACGTGAGACTATCGACAATGCACTTGCCATATCGCGAAGACCAACCCCCTAGCGCCTCGTGGTTGCCTATCGTTGTGAGAGCTGCCAATCTTCCCTTCCCAAGTCAGATCCAAGCATGATCTCAGGGCGGCTGGTTGTGCTCAGTCCCGGTGAGTACATTGGTGAGCGTATTGATAGACCCCAGCATGATTCTTGCACCATGTAGTTCATCGAAAGAGGACTCTGCTCCCCACGCCACAGCCAACGGACGCATTCTACATTCAGTCCCGCAGGCTCCAGAATCGAACTCCTCGAGTCCTCGATGGTGCAACAGCCCGTGTGGAGTTTGAAAGTAGTCCACTACGGGGAGCCAGATCAGACGACGTTACAAGCGCGAGCTACTCCATCCTGGTGTCTCGAGGGAGGACTATCAGCTTGAGATCTTCAGTTTCACAGACCAGCGAGAAGGCTCTCCATTCAGACCCGCCACCTACACCAGTGGAGAAGCGGCCGGAAGAGGGATTTCCGGTCGCTTCTCTTCTACCCCGCTTGCAGAGCAAGCGCTCTTGCAGAGCAAGCGCCTTGCCGGCCGGTGGAGCGACCTGTAAACTCACAAGATCGAAAGGGTATTACGTGATATGCCCTTCAGAAGGGAGAAATATGTTTATCAAACAGGTCTCTACCGGAGGCGACAGGAACTTTGGTTATCTCGTGGCCGATGACGAGACAAGGAAGGCGCTCATCATCGATCCGTCATTCTCTCCCGAACGGCTGGTTGAGCTCACGCGTACGAGGGAGTATGAGATCATGTACGTGTTCAATACACACGACCACAGCGACCATACAAACGGGAATGCAGCCATCGGACGACTCACTGATTGCCGCCCTCTCCTTTACGACAGCACGGATCCGCTGACAGGCCTGCGGGTGGTCGACGGAGCCGTATTCCCGCTCGGCGGACTGGAAGTGAAGATCATCCATACTCCCGGGCACACGCCCGATTCCATCTGCATTCTTGTTGGCGATGCGTTGTTCACCGGCGACACGTTGTTTGTGGGCAAGGTCGGTGGCACCGATTTTTCTCATGGGGCGAAGATGGAATACGCATCGCTTCATGAAAAACTCCTCACCCTTCCCGATACGACGCGCGTCTTTCCGGGTCACGATTACGGTACAGCTCCCGAGTCTACGATCGGGAATGAAAGGCGGACGAACCCGTTTCTTCTGCGGCCCGATTTCGAATCGTTCGTAGATCTGAAGCGAAACTGGCTCTCCTATAAGAAGGAACATGGCATCGCATGAAACCTTGGTACGAGCACGCCTTCGGCCGCGATTACCTCGCACTCTATCCCCACCGGAACGATGCCGAGGCCGAGCAGGATGTGCGATCGATCATCGATCTGATCGAGCCCAACAAAGACGATCCCATGCTCGATCTTGGTTGCGGCGCGGGTCGGCACCTGGTGGCGCTTCACCGAGCCGGTTTTACGCGATTGTCCGGACTCGACCTCTCGCAGGACCTACTCGCGGTCGCCCGCGAGCGACTCGACAGGATCGGAGCCGATTCGGTAGAGTTGGTGCGTTCCGACATGCGTGCCATCCCGTACCAGTCATGCTTTGCAACGGTTCTGTCTCTGTTCACTTCGTTCGGGTATTTTGCTAAGTCGAGTGACGACCGGTTGGTTTTGACAGGCGTGAATCGCGCCCTCAAGACGGGAGGAACGTTTCTTATCGATACAATGAATCGCGACTTCGTGATCGCTAATCTTGTTTTGCGGGAAGAAAAGACACTGCGGGATGGCGCATTGCACATCGAACGAAGCCTCACGGGCGATCGGGAGCGAGTGGAGAAGAAGACACGTCTCGTCAAGCGCGATGGAACAGAACAGGTGTTCTGTGAGTCGGTGAGGATGTACACCGCCCTTGAGATGGGGAACATGCTCCGCACGGGGTTTGCCAAATTGAGACGGTATGGTTCGTTGCGGGGCGATCCGTATCGTGTAGGCAGCGAACGACTCATTATTGTCGCGGAAAAGGTGAGTCAAGCGTGATCGAACAAGTCGGTCTTTCACTTGTCTATCCGGAGAACAGGCTTTATCTCGACTACATCACCGGCACTGGTGGTGCCCGCTCGCTGTTTGGCCATTCTCCTGAGCAGTTCGCCCAAACACTGGTTGAGCGGGGCGAGGTCGACTACCCGCGTGCCGCGATTTCGAACCTCCTCAAGAAATACAATATCGGCATCGGGGCGTCCCGCGCTACGCTTGCTAACGTAGATTCACTCAGAGATCGCTCGACATTCTGCGTGATCGGTGGTCAACAGGTTGGCTTCCTCGGCGGGCCGGTGTACACAACCTACAAAATCGTGACGACGATCCGTCTTGCCTCAGCGTTGGAAGAACGATTAGGGGTGAAGGTTATCCCCCTGTTCTGGCTCGCGGATGAGGATCATGATTTCACTGAGATCAACCATGCGTATGTGACAAAGGATGATGGCGAGGTAGGGAAGATCAGTTTCGACTGGGAAGGGCGGGGGCGTCAGATCGCCGATCTTCCCATAACCAGTGAGATTCGCAACGCTTATGAAACGTATCTGAAGTCCCTACTCCCAAGTCCGTACAACGCGCAGATAGAAGAAATGTTCGCTCCAAGCGCTGGGGAGGATTACTGCTCCTGGCACGCCCGCCTCTTTGCGCAGATCTTCTCCCGCTGGGGGCTTGTCATCGTCGCTCCTGCGGTCTTGCGTGTACCGGGTCGGGCCTTCTTCCATGCCGCACTAGAGCAAAGGTCCGCGATTCAGACGCGTCTGGAGGAAGCCGCTACGATGGTAAGCGGCGCAGGGTACTCTCCCGCGCTTTCTCCGGTACGCGCAGGGGGGTTGTATACTATCGACCCCGTCGGGAGAAGGGTGCGAGTAAGCGACCCTCTGTTGCATCTCCCAATGGTCGACGAGCATCCGGAGCGTTACTCGCCCGACGTGGCACTGCGCCCGCTCTTGGCCGACATGCTTCTGCCTGTGCTCGCAAGTGTTCTCGGTCCAGGCGAGATCGCCTATCATGCGATGTTGAAGCCGCTCTATTCTCTCTTCTCTCTACCGCAACCGATCGTATTCCCGCGCGAAAGCCTCACCGTGATCACACATGCCGAAGAGGATCTAATCATCCGTTTTAAGACCAGCACAGGAGCCCTTCTCTCTGGCGGGTTCTCTTCGACAGATGCGAAACATTCACTCGCTCCATCAGCTTTGGAAGATGCGTTTGCAGACGCCCGCGACGCGGTAACGGCGGGCCTTGCTCCTCTACATACATTTGTGGAAGAACTCGATCCGAGTCTTGTCCGTTCGTGGGAGGGCACACGCGCCGCTTCTTTGCGTGCGCTTGATCAGCTGGAAGACCGTGCTCTGCGTGCCAATCTGGCGAAGCACGACCTCTCATTGGGCGCCTTGCAACAATTGCGGAACACCCTCTTACCGCGTGGGAGGCTACAGGAGCGAGTCTTCCCTCTTCCACAGTTTATCAACCGCCATGGCTCAAGGTTCGTGGAAAGGTTGATCTCGTCGTCCGAGCTTGACAATACGCATCATCGGGTGCTTACTTGGGGGGACGATGGCTGAGGCAGACGTGCTGGCATTTGGAGCGCATCCGGATGACATCGAGCTCGGCTGTGGGGGAACGCTCGCCAAGCTGGCCGATGCGGGCAGAGCGGTCGTGTTTGTCGACCTGACCCGGGGGGAGTTGGGAACCCGTGGGTCAAGCGAAGTGAGGCGGGAGGAAGCGCGTGAAGCCGCTCGTATCCTTGGCGCAAACGCACGGGAAAACCTTGAGTTGCCAGATGGCCATCTCGTTGCCACTGAGGATGCGAAACACAAAGTGGCGGAGGTAATTCGCTGCTTCCGCCCGCGCCTGGTTTTTGTTCCCTATTATCACGATCGCCATCCAGATCACGTGCACGCAAGTGAGATTGTATACGAGGGAATGTTTGTTGCGGGGCTTCCAAGATACGTTGCCGGTGGAGCGAGCTATCGTCCTCGCCGGGTCATCTACTACATGGGATGGCAGGAGTTTCGCCCGTCGTTCATCGTCGATATCAGTGAGCAGTTCGATCGAAAGATGGAAGCGATCTGCGCCTACGCTTCGCAGTTCACCCTTGCTGATCCTGCGTATCCTGAGACCCGCCTTACCTCTCCTGCAACCGATCATCTTATTCGTAGCCGGATGGCTCACTATGGGGCGTTGATCGGAAAGAAATACGGAGAGGGATTCCTCATTCGTGGGGTATTGGAAGTCGACGATCCTTTCGAGCTCGAATTCTCATCGTTCTAAGAGGTGTGTAATGCGCATCGGAATCTCTTGCTATCCTACTCATGGCGGGAGCGGCGTAGTGGCCACCGAACTCGGCAAGCATCTTGCGGAACGGGGGCACGAAGTTGCGTTCATAAGCTACGATACGCCCCTGCGACTGGGTGAACTCCCCCCGCGAGTGAGCTTCCATGAAGTAGAAATCGAACGTTATCCCTTGTTGAAGAACTTCCCTTATACCCTGGCACTTGCTTCCAAGATGGCCGAGGTAGTACGGATGAAGGAACTGGAAATCTTGCATGTGCATTATGCGATCCCGTTTGGTACTGCGGCGATCCTCGCAAGAGAGATAACATCAGAAATTGATCTGAAGGTAGTGACCACTCTGCACGGGACTGATATCACCCTCGTTGGGAATAACGCCTCGTTCAAACCGGTGACGACGCTGACGATCGAAAGATCAGACGCGGTGACGGCCGTGTCGCGTTTCTTGGAGGCCGAGACCCGGCGGCAGTTCGGGATCACCCGGCAGATAGACGTGATCTACAATTTCACCGATCCAAGGCGTTACGAGCACGACATCCCGCCGTGCATACCACGCAAGCGATGCCCGGGTTTGGCCACACTGATACACATCTCCAATTTTCGACCCGTAAAGCGGACTTCGGATGTCATCCGAATCTTCGCGCAAGTAAGTGCAAAGCTGAATGCACGTCTGGTACTTGTCGGGGATGGCCCGGAAGCACCGGTGGCGGAGGCATTGGCATTAGAGCTTGGTGTGCGGGAAAAGGTAGACTTCCTTGGAGTTGTCGATCGCGTCGCTCCCATCCTCAAGAGTGCCGATCTTCTTCTCCTGCCGAGTGAGACTGAGAGCTTCGGTCTGGTCGCTCTGGAGGCGATGACAAGTGGGGTTCCCGTAATTGCGAGTGACATAGGAGGCATTCCCGAGGTGGTGGAGCAAGGAGTCAGCGGTTATCTTGCGCCGGTGGGAGATGTCGATCTTATGGCCGAAAAAGCAGTAGAGCTTTTGCGTGATTGCGCTCAATGGGAGTTGTTCTCAGCTGCAGCACGCAAGCGAGCCGTTGAGAATTTCGATTACCGAAAGATCGTTCCCCAGTACGAGTCGGTCTATGAGCGGGTGTTGGGTGGTTGATCGAGTGAGTGTAATCGTTGAGCACGTGTTCATGAATGGCTTCTCGTGACTTGTTTCTTCCTGCTGCTACCCCTTGACATCCCCCCGTCCGATATCGTAAATTGCTGCTTGTCGGGGTGCGAAAGCGCCCCGCTTTGTCTTTCGTGCTAGATTTTACTCGGGGCAAGTTCGAGGTTATGGCCAGTTATCACACGGTTCCTCTCGTAAACAGTTGCGCTGCATCGATCCGGTGAACCGGGCCCAAAAAACGCGACACACATTGCTGTGCGTCGCGTGTTCCTATCAGGTGTCAGATAAACTAAAGTTCGCTATTAAGAGACAACGGTGACGTCGAGTGCCTGCGGGCCTTTCTGGCCTTGGCCGAGCGTGAACTCCACCTTCTGGCCGTCTTCCAATGTCTTGTACCCTTCTCCACGGATGGAGCTGAAGTGTACGAAGATGTCTTCACCTTGCTCTCGCTCGATGAATCCGTACCCCTTGGTCGCGTTGAACCACTTTACAGTGCCGATCTCGCGATCTGCCATGACTTTCATACCTCCTGGATGTTGGAGACTTATCTTAACGGTCAGTTCTAGCGGAAATCCCAGGCATACTGTTCTTCACAATAAAACGATCGCAAGACTACCAACAGCGGATGCAGTATAGCGTGCTTTTATATATTAGTCAACCGGGTTTGGTGACGATTGACTCCATGCATGAGCCGAATCTTGCGGGAACGAAACGCGCTTCGCCTTCGATTCTATCATAAGCAGATTCCCATGCCGACGATGTAATGTAAGAAGCCGATAACCCGCCTGGTTATGCGGCGCTACATTCACAATACCTGCGATTATCATCCCGTACGATCGCACTGGAGTGGCTGCTCAGCAATGCGCATATATAGGCGAGACAAATATCACCTAACAGGTGTTTTTGGAGCTTTTTGGCGGTACGAATAGCATACTAGCTAACGCGGCAAGCCCCGATAATTTCCGCCTTTCTGTCCTTGACAGCCCTGCTGAGGGGGGCTATGTTTACGCATTCCTATTCTCTGAAAGTTAGCAAAATGGAGAGGGGGTGGTATCCCTTGCGCTGATCCCAGCATCGAATTGGGAACGACTTTGCATACCAACTAAGGAGGATATTCGATGTATAGAATGAACAAGTTAATCATTGGACTTAGCATATTGGCGGTACTAACGATGTTGTTGGGCACAATCTCGTTTGCAGACACGGTGCCCAATCCTGATACACTCATCTGGGCGGCTTACGGCGGAGTGGATACGGTGGACCCATCCATCGGTTATGACGTGGAAGCGGCGCGGGTTGTTCAGAACACTTATGACCGGCTGGTTATGTACAAAGGTGCAAGCACCGACCTTGTCCCGAGTCTCGCCAGCAAGTGGGAAGTTTCGCCAGACGGCAAGACGTACACCTTCTACTTGCGCAAAGGGGTCAAGTTCCACGATGGCACCGAAGTCACTGCCAAGGACGTCAAGTTCAGTTTCGATCGTATGATCAAGATCAACAAGGGCCCAGCGTGGATCTACACGCAGGATCTCGACCTGAACAGCGTCAAGGTGATCGACGACTACACCGTTCAGATTACCCTGACTCATGCATACGCCCCCTTCCTGTATACCATCGCTTATGTCGGTGGATCGATTATGAACTCGACGTTGGTCATGTCGCATGAGACCAACAGCGACATGGGACAGGCGTGGCTGCAGAGCCACGATGCCGGGTCCGGTCCGTACGTAATGAGCCAGTGGGTGCCGAATGTTCAGGTTGTACT
>CAZBSW010000094.1:0-7522 GCA_964494835.1 uncultured Thermotogae bacterium | reverse complement strand
GTCCTCTTGTTGCCTTGCTTGCGTAAGCGCAATTGCCGCCACATCTGCTAGGTCCTCCAACTCGCGTAGACCGGCCGGGGTTGGCCGTGCACCATCACTTGGATCGTCGACAGAGATCTGCCCGATGATCTGGTCTCCCGTCCAAAGGGGAACGAGCAGCAGATCGTCGGCCTTCCAGCCGTCAACATTGATGAATCGACGGCGGCTTCGTACCCATGGATCCACTGGAGAGGAAAGGCTGCCGGAAGGGATATAGTAAGATGCGCTCATCCGGAACGCGGGGAGATACTTGTCGCCGCGTACAATGCCGCCGCTTGCGATGAACACCAGTACCTGTTGTTCGCTCTCCGAGCTGAGCCCACGGCCGGCATATTCGATGACATGCGTGAATGAGTCCGGAACAGGTGAAATTGGCTGTTCGTAAAGGGAAACAAGTGCACGGCGATACGCCGACAGCTCGATCACACTATGCGCGAGTTCATCGAGTATCTGTTTGATCATCAGTTCCCCACGCGACACTTCCGTTCTAGTGATCCATTACTCCAACTTCTGTCACAGCCGCGTTGAACAATCAGCTTCAGTATATATCCTAGTTCATTAACCAATGGCGGGCAACTGTGAGGACGAGTGTCTCCAACATTGCGGAAGAACCACCTTCCACCAAAGACAAGACCGCATATGATCGGGAAGTAGGGAGGTTGGTATGGAACTCGAAGAGTGGCTCGTTGTCTATCAAGCATTGACGTGGAGCGCTGGTGGCAAAGAGCGGAGCTACTGGACGATCGCGGGTGCCTTTCTGTTGGCGAATTGTGTCTTGATATTTCCTCTGTCCCTGTTTCTCTTCTCCTACACGATGTGGGAAGGCAGATACTTCGCGACCGTCCTCGCTGGATTGGGGGTTCTCATCTGTCTCTCGTGGGCAGCCAGCCAACAGAGAGCGGCGAGTGAGGCATCCCATCTGGCGAGTCTGTTGCGAAGCATCGAGGGGCAATTCGCCGGTAGCGAATTCCACCGCAGCCTGCACAAAGTCTATGCTGGAGAAGAGGTTTGTATTCCCAGTACATCCTGGCGATGTCGGGAATGGCAGCCAGAAGCGATGCACTTTGGATTCCTCACACGCCATGCCTCGCGGGTGTTTATCGGAATCATACCATTTGTCTTCCTTATTGCCTGGGTTGCGTTGGCCGTCAGCGCGTGGCTCATTTGACCATCTGAGGACGCATTTCAGTGGCCCGTGCCGCGCTCTGTCCAGACGAACGGACATTGCAACGCGAGTTATGCACGTGATAAACGAGCGCTGTTCCGTCATCCAATCCATTTTCGTCTAACGATCCTTCTCCACCAATATAGCAGATGTCGACCCTTGGATGGGAACGGAGACAAGCGCCCTTTGATCTGGTATTTCGATCGTTGTACCGATGCAAGCATACTCGGAATCGTGTCTCCACGTATGGACCCTTTCCGTCCTCGGAACAGATCCAACGTATCTTCGTGATGTCGATAGTGAGATGCTTCGCACCGCGTGCCTCGGCATACTGTTGCACGAAGCCCTACGGTATGATTTACCGTCTCCTGCACCCGCCGCCGGCATAAAGAAAGGGTTCGGCGCGATCATCATCGATTCAAGTGTTCATTACTATGCAGTTGGCAGCACCTCATCGAACACGCGCTGAAAGTTGCGGTAACAGACCTTGTCCACTTGGCGGGCGTTCAGGCCGGCGGAAAGAAGAAGATCGGGGATCTTTGCATAATCCACGATGCTGTCGATCCCCTGCGGTGTGTTCGATATCCCGTCAAGATCACCACCGAGGCCGATCACATCTTCGCCACCAACGGCTATCGCATGCATTACATGCCGGGAAACCCAATCGATTGCCGGACGCGGAATGGCAGCGACTTCTGCGCGCAGTCTGTCCTTTTCTTCTTGCGTCACATCGCCGGCGCGCGCACGTTGCCAGCGGGGGAAGGACTGGGCGTAATAATCCGGGTCGAGGAAGGAAGGAGAGAGGTTGATCCCCATAACACCGCCACGATCGGAAAGGGTACGGATCATATCATCGGTGAGGTTTCGTAGTGACGGGCAAAGCGCGCGGCAGTCGGAGTGGCTGGCGATGAACGGGCGTTTTGCCACCTGTACGAGTGTCTGGAACGCAGAGTCAGAAATGTGTGATACATCGACCATCACCCGCAATTCCTCTGCGAGTTCGATGAGCTTAATACCCTCTTTGGTCAACGGGGTGTTGGAGCCGAACGCCGTCCCCGAGAACGGGTTATCCTGCCAAGCGGGGATGATGTCGCGGACGCCGAGATCGAAGAAAAGACGCAAGTTCTCGGCCTTCCCTTCAAGGGGGTCTGCGCCTTCGAGTCCGATCAACGCGGCGATCGTCCCGTCGCCGTTGCAGGATGCGCATACGTCATTGCTCGTGAGAGCAACGTGCAGCCGCTCTGAACTGGCTTCGGCCATTTCGTACACCGTCTTAATCATCCGTTCGGCCCGCGCGCGCTCCTCCCCGGCGTGGTATTCGCTGATTACACAACATGCGAAGATCTGCGCGTATGATCCGGTTTCGATTAGTCTGGGAAGAGAAATATGCCCGTCCCCATTTCCGGCGAGAAAATCAAGCTCGCCATCGAGGACCTTCATTGCCGTGTCACAGTGGGTGTCGAAGAATTTCATCGGTATTCCTTTGCCTGTCTAGATACGCGCGATCGCCTCGATCTCGATCGGTGCTCCCTTCGGAAGTGCCGCTACTTGGATGCACGCGCGCGCCGGCGGCGGCGCGGGGAAGAATCCTTCGTACACCGCATTCACGGCGGCGAAATCGTTCATGTCGGTGAGGAAGATCGTTACCTTCACCACATTCGCCATCGATCCTCCCGCCGCTTCCAGCACCGCGCGTATGTTTGACAATGCCTGCCGTGTCGCTTCTGCGATATCGTCTGTGATCAGCCTTCCGTCAGGGGTTGCCGGAAGCTGGCCAGAGGTGAAGACGAATCCATCCGCCTTCATACCTTGTGAATAGGGGCCGACCGCTGCCGGAGCTCCATCGGTGTTTATCGCTTCCTTTTTCATCTAGATCACCCCCAGTTCGCGACCGACCTGGGCGAACTTCTCAAGTGCGAAATCGAGATCAGCAACGGAATGAGCGGCAGAGAGCATAACGCGGATGCGTGCCTTTCCCTGTGGTACGGTGGGGAACGCAATCGCCGTTGCGAACACGCCTTCCTCGAACAGGCGCTTGGAGAAATCCCATGCTGTCTTTGCCTCGCCGAGCATCACCGGTGTGATCGGGGTACCGCTGTTGCCGGTATCAAAACCGAGGTCCGCCATTTTTCTTTTGAAGTATTCTGCATTATCCCACAGCTTTCGCACCGGCGCGTCGGTCTCCTGCAAGATATCGATGGCAGCTATGCATGCGGCGACATCGGGAGGAGTGGCGGCGGAGGAGAAGAGGAACGGGCGTGCCCGTTGACGTAGATATTCAACGATATCGGCACTTCCGGCGACATACCCTCCCATCACGCCGAACGCCTTGGACATGGTTCCCGCCTCGATATCAACCCGGCCGTGCAGCTTGAAATGATCGACGATCCCGCGCCCATGGCTTCCAAGAACGCCCTCACCGTGCGCGTCATCGACCATCACCATCGCCCCGTATTCCTCAGCAGCGGCGACGATCTCCGGCAATGGTGCGAGATCACCGTCCATCGAGAAGACGCCGTCGGTGACGATCAATTTCCTTTCGATATCCTTATTCTCTTCGAGCAGTTTGCGCAACGCAGCGGTATCGCGATGCGGGAAGATCACCCGCTTGGCCTTGGTCAGGCGACAGCCGTCGATGATCGAGGCATGGTTGAGTTCGTCGGTGAAGATTACGTCCTCTTTGCCCATAAGAAGAGGGATCGTGGCTAGGTTGGTGTTGAGGCCGGATTGCACGGACAGCGCGGCTTCGGTTCCCTTGAATGCGGCGAGTTTCTCTTCCAGCTCGATGTGCAGACTCATCGTGCCGGCGATCGAGCGCACCGCACCCGGGCCGACACCGTAGCCGTCGATCGCGTCTTTAGCTGCCATACACAGACGCTCATCATTGGCAAATCCCAGGTAATTGTTCGAGCACATATTGAGCGCCCGTTTCCCTTCGACGATGACCCATGCCCCGACCGAGCTCTCGATTGTACGAATGGTGTTGTACAATCCCTTCGCTCGTAGCTCGTCGAGTGCCTGATCAATGAACGCATACTTGCCCATAGTTTACGCCCCCAATGACGTTGATGGAGCAATACTAAGTCACCCGGCGGTCCTTTCCAAGGGGTACCTCCCAACGGATCCGTCTTGGGGCATGCATCCGCGGCAAAGATCGACCCCTCGCTGTTTTGAGTCGGCAGCCGACGCAACTGTGTGAAATTAGTAAGCGGTGATGGGTGATGAGTAACGGGGATTGGAAAAGAGGACAGGCAGCCGTCAGCAGCCGGCGGTCAACTACTCGCAACGGGCAGGAGCGTTAGGCAAGTAGAGCAGTGATGGGTCATGAGTGAAGAGTGATGAGGAAGAATAGGACCGTCACTCTTGCAGAGGCCTGTCTGCCGGATTATTCGGGCGGACAGGACGCAGAGGCCGCCGAGAACAGCGCTAGCAAGAAGAAAGAAGAGAACAGAAGGCATTTCTTGGCGAACTCTGCGCCTTGAGCGAGTGTCGGCGAGCGGGCGAGAGAAATGATTGTATATCCCGCAAGGAAAGCAGTGAAGCATGATAAGTGAAGAGTGATGAGGAAAAATAGGACCCTTACTCTTGCAGAGGCCTGTCTGCTGGAGTATTAGGGCAGACAGGACGCAGGGGACAGCTATAGCATCGGAGAAGGACAGAATAAAGGGCATCTCTTAGCGATCTTGGCGCCTTGAGCGAGCGGGCGAGAAAATGGCATTCTATCATTCGCGAGCAGACGTTTGTTGTTGCGCCAGGCAGCGAAAAGCGAAAAAGTGGCCCGCCCCTTTTTACAATGTAACGAGACGCTCGTTCTCCGACGCACGGCGGCGAGGAATTCCTCTACTCGGCTCGGGTTTTCAGTCAGTGGATCTATGGTTCAACCACTCCTCGGCGCGCATGAGGATAGCGCGTATGTCGGGGTACGAAATCGTCTCCACCGCGGTGCTATAGGGAAGCCACTTAGCGTCTGTGTGTTCACGAGATAGTTTTGGGTCGGCAAGAGTGACACGCCCGAGGAAGTAGATCGCCTCTTTGAACACCGTACGGTGGTCGCGGGTGAAGTGATAGCGGCTCACTGCACGGAAGCCACGCACCGGTTCGATGTCGGCGAACCCGGTCTCCTCGCGTGTCTCACGCAGGGCCGCCTCCATCTCATTCTCGCCCGCCTCGATGTGCCCTTTGGGTGCCCCCCAGTGTGCGCCATAACGATGCCGTAGGAGAAGGTAACGGCGTTTCCCACCTTTGTTCGTGTACAACAGGAACCCCGCCGATCGTTCGGCAGGCTGTTGTCGTGTAGGCTCGTACTGAGCAGGTTCCTGCGTTGCAGAAACCTGCTCAGCAGGGCCGTCGTCAGCTGATGTCGAGTTCTCGGTCATTCTTATCGAACATACGTGGATTGAGGCCGAGGCTGCGCAGCTCGCGAACCAGGACGCGGAAAGATTCCGGCAGGCCCGGCTCAGGGAATTCCTCGCCCTTGAGTATCGCTTTGTAGAGCTGGATACGGCCGCGTGTGTCGTCGGACTTCAAGGTGAGCATCTCCTGCAGCAGGGCGGAAGCGCCGTAGGCCTCCAGTGCCCACACCTCCATCTCACCCAGCCTCTGGCCACCAAACTGCGCCTTGCCACCGAGCGGTTGCTGGGTGATCAGCGCATATGGGCCGGTCGAGCGGGCATGGATCTTCTCATCCGCGATGTGCTCGAGCTTGAGGATGTACATCGATCCAACAGTGACCGGCCGGGCGAATGGCGTACCGGTGCGGCCATCGCGTAGCGAGACCTTACCATCGTGGCTATCTCCTTCTGCCAATCCGGCTTTCTCGCGGACATCATGCAGCTCTTCCAGGATTTCATCTTCTTTGGCGCCGTCGAAGATCGGCGTGGCGACCAGCTCGCCCTTCAGTTGCGCCAGCCAGCCCAGGTTCGCTTCCAGGATCTGCCCCAAATTCATTCGCGATGGAACGCCCATCGGGTTAAGGACAATGTCTAGCGGCGTGCCGTCGGGGAGGAACGGCATGTCCTCCACCGGGCGTATTGTGGAAATGACACCCTTGTTCCCATGGCGCCCGGCCAGTTTATCTCCCACCGAGATCTTCTTGCGCTGTGCCACGAAAACCTTTACCAGCTCGTTGACCCCGGCATCGAGTTCGTCTCCTTGGTCACGGGAGAATCGCTTTACCTTGATCACCTTTGCCGTACCGGAGACCGGCATCATGCGCAGTGACGTGTTCTTCACGTTGCGCGCCCGCTCACCGAAGATAGAGCGGAAGATCTTCTCCTCCGGCGTCGGTTCCGATTCCCCCTTGGGCGTGATCTTACCGACGAGAATGTCACCGGTGCGCACAACGGTTCCCACGCGCACGATTCCGTTTTCGTCGAGATTCTTAAGATCCTCTTTGGAGATGTTGGGAATATCGGCCGTTATTTCCTCCGGCCCGAGCTTCGTCTCCTCGGCCTTCACCTCGAATTCTTCGATGTGTAGTGAATCAAGCAGGTCTTCGCGCACGATGCGCTCGCTGATAACGATCGCATCCTCATAGTTGTATCCCTCAAACGGGAGGATGCCGACAAGCAGGTTGCGGCCAAGTGCGAGCTCACCGTGATCGCTCGACGGCCCGTCGGCGAGCAGATCGCCCGCTTTCACCTTGTCTCCTGCATTTACTACCGGCCGGTGATAGAGGACGGTGTCCTGGTTGGAGCGCTCGAAATTCATCAGCGGGTATTCCATCCTCTTACGCCCCTTCTGCACAACGATGTTGCGGGCGTCGACTTCCTTAACCACGCCATCATCTTCAGCCAGAAGGAGCATTCCCGAATCCATCGCTGCCTGACGTTCGAGGCCCGTGCCCACGTACGGCGACTCCGGCCGCAGGAGCGGAACCGATTGGCGCTGCATGTTTGCCCCCATCAGGGCGCGGTTCGAATCGTCATGCTCGAGAAACGGAATCAACGCCGATGAGACGCCGACGAGTGCCTTGGGTGATATACCGACGAAATCGACCTCTTCCGGCGAAACGAGATAGACATCTTCATGTCCGGTGCGTACCTCCACCCGCTCCCCCAAGAGCTTTCCTGACTTGCCGACGGGCGTGGTTGCAGGCGCGATCTTGTAGCGTTCTTCCTCGTCCGCCATCAAATACACGACCTCCGGGGTGACCTTGCCTTTAACCACCTTATGATAGGGAGCAACGAGGAATCCGTGTTCGTTCACCTTTGCATAGCAGGCAAGCGATGTAATCAAGCCGATGTTCTGTCCTTCCGGGGTTTCGATGGGGCAGATGCGCGAGTAGTGAGAAGAGTGGACGTCGCGAACCTCGATCTT
>CAZBSW010000093.1:0-7543 GCA_964494835.1 uncultured Thermotogae bacterium | reverse complement strand
ATATTCGGGTTCGTGAGGCGTTGAACTACGCCGTCAACAAGAAGGAACTGTGCCAGTACCTCTACCAGGGGCTGGCCGAGCCAATGCAATCGCCGATGCCTCCTGGGATGCCAGGGTACAAGCCGCTTGAGCCGGATTTCTCCTACAACCTGAGCAAAGCGAAGGATCTCCTCACCGAGGCGGGATATCCGAACGGTTTTGACTGCAACCTCTACACCTACGCCAACCCACGCAGCTACAATGCCGCTGGCGGGAAGATCGCCACAGCGCTCCAGGGCTACTGGAAGAAGATCGGCGTCAATGTTCACATTATTCAGCTGGAATGGGGCTCTTACCTTCGGACCACGCGTGATCCGAATTTCAAAGACGGAATGGATATGAGAGGGTGGACGGCCGATTGTGGTGATCCGGACAACTTCCTCTACTACCTCTACTACGGAAAGGCGTCGAACATCCCGCACGCGATGACCGGCCGGCCAGATGTTGATTCCTTGATAGAACAGGAGAGGGTAAGCGCCGACCCGTCCGAACGGGCAAACCTCATCGATCAGGCACTCCAAAAGGTCTGGGAAGATGCCGGTGATGTCTGGTTGACCAACGGCGTGCTCGTGCGAGCAACGACAAGCAAAATACATGGGTTCCAGCTCGATCCGCTGTCTATGTTCTTCTATGCGGACCAGATTTGGAAAGAAGACTAGAATCACGGATCTGTTTCCTACAACAGGGCGGGCGTTGGGGGATACTCTGACGCTCGTCCCTGGCTCTCTAACCAGGAGCCGTGGTAATGCTTGAGTATATCATTAAGCGCGTTGTTGCATTGATCCCCGTTCTTTTCGGAATCACCTTGCTGGTTTTCTTGGCGATGCACTTCGTCCCCGGCGATGTGGCGCAGACGCTGATCGGTGAAAAGGGGGGGCAGGAGGAGGTTGTTAAGCTCCGGCACGATCTCGGCCTTGACAAACCGCTCTATGTCCAATACGGAATTTTCCTGAGGCGAGCGCTTACCGGCAATTTCGGTGTTTCATACCAGACGATGGAGCCGGCCACCGGCGCGGTTATGCGCGCCTTTCCGGTTACGATCCAACTTTCTCTCGTGGCGATCCTCTTCTCACTCATCATCTCCATCCCCGCTGGGATCTTCGCCGCCGTGCGCCAGTACTCCATCTTCGATAACCTGGTGATGGGCGGCGCTGTCTTGGGAATATCAATGCCGATATTCTGGACGGCGGTCCTTCTCATGATGCTCTTCAGCCTACGGCTCCGCTGGTTTCCGTTCACTGGTATCATCTCCAACAGCGTCAGCCTCCATCAGATCACCGGATTCCAACTAGTCGACGCTCTTATCACCGGCAATTGGCGCGCTCTCTCTGACGTGCTCCGCCACCTCGTATTGCCCGGAATCGCGCTGGGGGCTCTTCCCATGGCGATCATCGCACGTATGATGCGCTCCTCTCTTCTTGAAGTGCTCCAGAAAGACTACGTGAATACGGCGCGCGCGAAGGGGGTGAGGGAGATCGCGGTAATCAATAAACATGCGCTGAGAAACGCCTTGCTTCCGGTCATCACCGTGGTGGGCCTTCAATTCGGGAATCTCCTCTGCGGAGCGATCCTTACGGAGACGGTCTTCGCCATGCCCGGAATCGGCAGACTCGCGGTCACGTCTATCTTGTTTCGCGACTACCCGGTCGTAGAGGCATTGGTCCTGTTCACCGCCCTGGCAGTAGTAGTTGTGAACCTGCTGGTGGATGTGTCTTACGCATATATCGACCCACGGATCCGTTACTGACCCGGAGGCAAGAACGTGTTCGCTATCACCATTAGACAGTTCGTACGCAGCAAAGCCGGAATCGCCGGTTTCGCAATCGTTGTCCTAATCCTGATACTGGCCGCATCTGCAAACTACATCGCTCCCTACAATCCGACTGAGCAGAGCTTCACTCAACAGCTCCTATCCCCTTCTGCAAGCCACTTCATGGGGACCGATCGATACGGACGAGACATCTTCAGCCGCATCGTATACGGAACACGCTATGCACTGTTGAGCGGACTACTTGCCGATGGCGTTGCATTGGGTATCGGTTGCCTGTTGGGGCTACTTGCGGCATTCTACGGCGGGTGGTGGGATTTCGTGATCATGCGCGGTGTAGATGTGATGATGGCGTTCCCGTACCTGCTTCTGGCGATGCTGACGATCGCTATCCTGGGACCGGGATTGATCAATGCGATGATCGCCATCGGCATCGTCTACGCGCCTCAGTATGCCAGGATTCTTCGAAGTTCCGTGCTCTCCATCAAGGAGAACGACTACATATCCGCGGCCCGCGCCATGGGGGCAAGCGACATTCGGATAATGTTGCAGCACATCTTGCTGAATGCGATGGCTCCGATCATCGTGCAGGCGACGCTGACCGCCGGCGCGGCGATCATCGAGGCCGCGGGTTTGGGATTCCTCGGTTTGGGTGCCCAACCTCCAACCCCTGAGTGGGGCGCGATGCTCAGTGGAGGAAGAGACTTCATGCTCTCCGCTCCCTGGATCGCTACCTTCCCCGGACTTGCCATTGCTGTGACGGTCCTCGGCTTCAACCTTCTCGGAGATTCCCTCCGAGATGCGCTTGACCCCACTCTGCATTATCACTAGGCCGCAAATCGACACCGAACGCGGGAGGTGGAATGACGGACGGTGACTTCGGACACTACGCGGATATCGATCTTTCATCAAATAACTTCCGAAAATACGACATTCCCGTAGCCTGGAAGCGTCAATTCCTGGGAGGTCGTGGGATCGGAGCGATGATCCTCTCAGAGGAATTGCCTCATAAAGTAGACCCACTCGGGCCGGAGAATATCCTCGTGTTTGCTACCGGTCCGTTTCAGGGGACAGGCATCGCGGGAGGAAGTCGCGTTGCCATCCTCGCCGTCTCTCCAACCACACGTTCGGTAAGTGATTCCTTTGCCGGCGGGTTCTTTCCCCACGAGCTGGGACGGTCTGGATTCGATGGGCTCATCTTTCGTGGGAGGGCAGAAAGACCGGTCTACCTCCTCGTTATGCCGGGGAGGGTAGAGATACGCGAAGCAACGGACATCTGGGGGATGAACGTACTGGAGGTCGACCGGTTGCTCAAGAGCAGACACCCTGGCGCGCGGGTCGCCACCATCGGGGTTGCCGGCGAAAGGCACATCCCCTTTGCGACCGTCATGAACGATGTCAATCGCGCCGCGGGAAGGCCCGGCTTTGGAAGTGTCATGGGATCGAAGCGGCTCAAGGCCGTCGCGGTTGTGGGGGGGATCGAGAAACCGGTATTCAACCCGGATCTGTTCTCCAAACTGCGGCGGGAGTACGCAACTTGGTTGATGCAGGATCCGGCGACCAAGAGACGCAGCAGGCTCGGGACGGCCAAGTGTGTCATGGAGCTGAATCGACTTGGAATCCTCCCCACGAAGAACTTTCAGGGTGGCACTTTTGTAGGAGCGGAGCGAATCAGCGGTGAATCCATCGCGAGCGATATCCTGGTAGGTCGCGCGTCCTGCGTCGGCTGCCCCGTTGCCTGCAAGCGCAAGGTCCGTACCAGCTTCAGCGGTGAAACGGTGCTCACGGAATACGGCGGGATGGAGTACGAAACCGTGGCTGCATTTGGATCGCTGTGCATGGTCGATGACCTCTCCGCGATTGCCATGGCGAGCCAGAGATGTAACGAGTATGGACTGGATACTATTACCACCGGCACTGCCATCGCCGCGGCTATGGAGGCGACGGAGCGGGGCTACCTCAAGCATGACGGGATCACCTGGGGCGACGGCAACGCGCTCATTGCCATGATCGACCTGATCGCGCACGGCGTGGGATTGGGCTCCCTCCTCGCACAAGGAATGGACGCCCTCAGGGAGGAATGGGGTGATGAGTTCGTCCTCAGCAGCAAGGGACAAGCGGTCCCGTTGCACGACGTCCGCGTCAAGAAGGGAATGGGAATCAGCTACGCTACAAGCCCTCGTGGAGCGACGCACATGGAAGGCTTCGACGATGAGATGCTGATCGATATCGTCAATCCCACACCAGAACTGGGTGTTCGTGGGACGTTTGACTGGCGCGGATGGGAGAAAAAACCGGAATTGTGTGTTACTTATGAGAATCTCATGTCGTTCACGAATTCACTTGTGATGTGTTCTTTCGTGTCCATGAGCAAGGCCGTGGGGGCGTACTACCCATACGATCGAATCCTGAAGATTCTTGACGCACTGACCGGAGAGAGGATCGACTCTCACGAGATGTTGGAAATCGGAGACAGGAACTACCGCTTGCTGGAGGATCTACGCAGCCGCCTGGTCGGCGCATGCGAGGATGATATTCCCCCGCGGTTCAAGATACCGCTCCCCTCGGGCCCATGCGCTGGCGAGCAGATCACCGATGAGGCACTCCAGCGGGCGATCGCTGCGTATCGAGCGGCGCGTCGCGATAGACGGTATTCCATCAGTCCAAACAGCCAGGAGGGGCGTCGGCGTTGAAGAGCGGGAGGCGATCGGAAAGCTACGCGGCGATAGTAGGCCTTACCCCACGGTGGCCTGCGCAGAAGAAGCGTGCAGTGAACTGATTCCTCGACCCTTTCAATCACGGCTTGAAAGGCGTTGTTGTTCACCCATGCGCACCGGTTGAGCGTCGCCCGCTGCGGAGTGTATGGGGCGGTCAGCCAGAAGACGGTTTGCTTGGCTGAGAGCGATGATGGATTCCGGCTTTATCGCGATCACCTATCAGTAAGTGGCAACGCCGGTCCGCACGAGGAAGAGATCCATTCTACGCGGGCCGTAGGAATCGGCTTTCCCTGCCTGATGGAAATGAAGCTGCCATCTGCGGTTAAGCGCCCGCTGGTAGGCTAAATCGCTTGCTTTATTGCCGTCAGCAACCTGGTAATCTGTTCTTGACGATGCGTCGAGAATACAGCGATCCTTAGTGACTCCACATCAGGCGCGTCGGAATAGCCTCCCGGAGGAACATGGAGCACAACAATTCCCTTGCGGTTCAACTCCTGATATACATGCCTTAGATCTATCGAAGAGGAACCCTTCACGTTGACAATCGGGACCGGTGTATCCGCAATATCAAACCCCAGATCTCGCAGCCCGTTCCGTACACGTTTGACGTTCTGCCACAGAGTATGGCGCATCTCAGGGTGTTCGCGCAATAGGCGGATTCCCATGGCAGCCGCTGCCGCAGCAGGGATTGGGGGACAAGAGGCGCCGAGCGGTACTCGGACATTTCTTCGAATCTTTTCCGCTAGAGTTCTGTCTCCTGGAATTATCCCCCCAAATCCTCCAAATGCCTTGCTCAACGTTCCGGAAAAGTAGAGTCCTACTTCGCTCTCCATTGTGTGGTACTCAAACGTTCCCTGCCCTTTTGCTCCGATTACGCCTACAGCATGAGAATCATCAACACACAACATGGCTCGATGATACTTTGTCAGCGCGTGCGCGTAGTCGGGCAAAGGCGCAATTGCCCCTGTTACCGGGAAAACTCCATCTGTTATCACTAACGGTATCTGACGGGGACGAACATGTTCGGCAAGTTTCTTTGTGAGATCATCCGGGTTCAAATGGCGAAAGTGCACGATCTCTTTCCTGGATGTACTGACTGCATCTATTATGCTATAATGAGATTTGTCGTCTACGAAAACGATATCGTACTCATCTTGGAGTGCTTGTACAAGCACCATCATTCCCAGATACCCGGAAGCTACGTAAGTCACTGACTCCGACTCGAAGAACGACGCGGCAAGCTCCGCGACCTCTTCGAGCGGTGCCATTACAAGGCTCGTAGCGGGGCCGATGCCGTATCTACGCATGGCAACGGAGGCAGCCTCAATCACTAGTGGATGTCCATGAAGGGCGTAGTAGCTTGTTCCACAGTAGTAGTCGACCTCTCGGCCGTTGATGGTCATTCTCGCTCCTATGGGTGATTCCGCATGCCTAGCGGGAACGCTCATCGTGGCCTCCCAAAGGATCGGTATACTTTGCTACACGCATGCGTGTTTATCACCCTACGAGATTGCGAACGATTCCAGGCCGGAAAGGAATGATTGGTCGAGATCCGCTCCCAGGCCTGGAGTCTCCGGAAGGATGACTTGACCTCCACTGCCATAGATTATACCCCCTTGTACCGGGTCGATGTTTAGCATATCGGCTCCATCTAGATCGGCGAATACGATATTTGAATGAGCAGACACAAAATGTGCGCTAGCCGCCAGGCCGAGACGGGACTCATTCATGCACCCAACCATACACTTGAGTCCAGCGGCTTCGGCAACCGCATTAATCCTAATAGCGACACGAATGCCAGATGATTTTGCCAGCTTTATATTCAGGTAATCACATGCGTTCATCCTGATCAATTTAAGCGCGTCAAATTCGTTAAATACGGATTCGTCGGCCATAATCGGAATACTGCTGTGGAGACGAACCTCGCGCATTGACTCGTAGTCCCATGCTGATACCGGTTGTTCACAGTATTGGATTTCGAGGTCCTCCATACCGCGCAGCGCTTGAATCGCTCCAACGCGGTCCCATCCTTGATTTGCATCAATTCGTATGAGAAGGTGCGGGCCAATAGCTTCTCGGATCAGTCGAACCCGCTCAATATCCTGTTCGGGTGTGGTCCCGACCTTTATCTTCACCGCGGGGAATCCGCGCCCTTTGATCTCAAGCGCATGTTCTACCATCTCGTCAGTAGAGTCGATGCCGACTGTATTATCGGTCAACAAGACCCGACGGGCCCCCCCTAACACCGCGTACAGAGGAAGATCGCCGGCCTTGCCCAAGAGGTCGTACAGGGCCATATCAAAGGCAGAGCGAGAAGTGGGATTATGTGGCATATATTCGCGCATCTCGCGCACACGACTCTCTATATCGAGAGGATCCTTCCCGATCAGCAGCGCCCCCAAATCTTGGGCGGCAGCCAGTGCAGTTGCCTGCGTTTCTGCGGTGATTTGTGTTAGTGGGTTCCCTTCTCCCACCCCGTAGATTCCATTGTCGGTGTGGATACGAATGAAAACACTCTTGGCAACGTTGATCTCACCAATTGCGATACGAAATGTTCGCTTCAACGGCAGGTCTGCTTTGAATACTTCTATTCTGACTATTTTCATACCGTACAATGCCTCCTTTCCAGGACTGTTCTAACTCAACGCTTTGATCGCAACCAACTATCGATAACTGCACCAATACCGGCTCATGAGCTTAGTCTTATGAAGCGCGAACAGGGAGATTCGAGTTCCGCCCATTGCATGTCATTCCGATAGTGGCGGTTCGTCCATAAGACCACACAAGAGTGCCCTCCTGGGCAAAGCTCGTGCTTCTTCTTCAGGCGAGTGACCCGCAGGGGGTTCTGCGTAATCATGCCGTGCTGTGGGGATCACGTTTTGCAAGCGGATACCGTCTTGCTTGCTCAAAACTATCGAGTAGTTTTCTTTCGTAATCGCTCTTTGGTCTTAGGAGCTGGTTGATCGAAACTCCGTTGTAATGGCGATTTGCGTGGATGATGAGGCCATTGCCCAGACAG
>CAZBSW010000092.1:0-7618 GCA_964494835.1 uncultured Thermotogae bacterium | reverse complement strand
ATGTACAACTGTATCGCTTCGTACTCTGCAGCGATCATAAACCTGATTGCACGGATGAGTTCCTCAGGCGTGAGCTTCCGGTCGTTCGCTAAACCCGAAAAAGACGATCCAAATTCCGGCATGGCTATCCTCCTTTGTTAACGTTTTTCTCTATTCTACAACCACCGGCAAGAATCACCCGCCACGTGGGTTTGTAGCGTGAACCGTAATGTAAGACTACCCACAAGAACAGCATACCGCCGACTTTATGCGCCCCCGCGCGCTTCGGTGCCGCTAACGTTATGCTCCACCCGAGCACGGAATTCCCAGACGTGAATGGAGAAACAACACGCCAGTTTCCGATCAACCGCACGAGCGTTCAAACAGACCCGAGGGCACATCCCTCAGTCACTGCGATGTTGCACAGGGCACATGTTGATGCGTTTTCGGGTCCTCCATCATCAACTGATATTGGTCAGGATGAGCCGGGTGTTCCCGAATATACAGGTTCGCTCCGCCGGCGGTGAAATTCTGGAGCAGCTCATAAGTCGCGCTTCGCACCTGCCTGAATTCCCCGGTATTTGCGTCGTATTGCGATATCTTGACTGTCACCTTGGTGATATTGCCCGCCTTTGTCACCTTTGCGACTTCCAAGCGGAAGCTGCCGTTCTTCGGGACGTTCCAATCACCGTTGGCATAATGCTGCCAACCATAGGTAAGGAATTCGACCGTCTGGCAGTCCACGGGCGCGTATAGCCACCATACCGCTCCGCTGGCGTGATACGTCTTTTGATCGCGCGTGAGGATATATGTGCACGTCTTCGGAGTGACCACGTACCACTTACCGCCTTTGTAGTGATAGGCCTTTTGGCTCACAAGGGAATAGACATACTGGCAGTTATACAGTTGCGGTTGGGTCCATCCTGATTGATGCACCCAACGTCCGCCGGTGAAGTGCCACATCCCGATGTTCGTAGGCGTTCCACGTCGCACCTTGGGGCCATAGACATAAGCGTACGTGCATTCCTGTTCCGGGACTATTTCCCATTCGTAGTTGTTGTTGTAGTGCGCCAGCCCATTTACCGCCCTATAACACTGGCAAGGCTTGCCGGTCCGTTTCTTGCTCCACGTCGAGAATCCATCCTTGCTCGTACCGATGCAATGAAACAGTCCGTTTGTCGCGATGATGTATGTGCACCTGCCAAATTTCGTATCCGCCACCCATGCGCCGTTCTCGAAGTGGTACATCTTCTTGTCCCCATAGACGTAGGCGTATGTGCATTCTTTCTCGGCGATGCGTTCCCATTTCTTGCCGGTCCAGTGCATCATGCCGTTATTGGTGAGCACACACTGCGACTTTTTCGCGGTAACAATACCTGAGATGTCGAACACGGGCGTCCCCGCTGGTGCCGGTTCCACCACGTTTGTCGGTGTCCCGCGCAAGACATAATACTGGCATACGGTCAGGGTTCTCCCCGAACTGTTTTTCGCCACTATCGTTCCGGCTTGCCCGTCGCCCTGAGGAACGCTGAGCTTCACCCTACCGTTCCCCAGATCTTCAACGACGTGTACGTAATAGGTTTGAACATCTGTACCAGCATATACGATGTCGTCCGCGTCACTACCGACAGGCTCAAGACAGATCACAGGCTCTTCCGGCACAAGCATCGTGATCTGAAGAAACCCGAAACCGATGCGCATCGGCATCAGATTCACAACCTCTTCCGTCCAGTAACCTGAGGCCTCTAATCTGACACCGATCAAATCCTCATGATCGTAGGGAGGTTCGGCCTCATCAGCGAAAATGAATTCGGAAAGGATCTCGGATGGGACGATCTCTTCACCCGTGTCGCAATCAAGAATGCGTTCAAAGGTAAGGGAGGAAATGCCAAACATGAATCCCCCTACCGGGAAAGAGGTCCCCTCCTCCGTCTCTTCTCCCCAACTCTCTTCGGTCTTGTCCGACTCATCCGGGGGCGGTTCGATAGGCAATTCGCCCTCATCTTCGGGATATTCCTTGTCCGCGTAGACCTCTGCTTGTCCGGCATCGTCTTCGGGTTCGACCGTCTGAACTAGTCCGGTAGAAACAAGCGCAAAAACAAGGATTAGGGCGATGAGTACTCCGCTCCATCGTTTCAGATGGCACATCGCAGACACCTCCTGCCGGCACTGTGAAGACAGCGCATCGGCATGTGAATCCCGCGGACACCGCAGATTCGTGCCAACCCATCGGAGTTGGCAAGGCATCAAATAGGTGCCATGTTATGAAGGGAGACGAATAAGACCGTGGATAACAAAGTGCCTGCGGTACCGCTTTATCAATTACTACTACGAAGACGCGTTGTGAGTCAAACTATCCTCTTGTGAAACCTCACAACGAAACGATCAATCGCTAAACCGTAATCACACACGTACATCCTATTCCCCAAACCAAAGAACGACGGTGAAGAACCGCTACGCGGCCCCGTTGTCTTGCGGCCGCCAGGTATAGTCAATCACCTGCTGCGGGCACACATCCACACAGCTTCCACAGAGGATGCACTCGCTCGATTCCATCCGGCCGGCCTGCACCATACCGTGCACATCGAGACTCATCGGGCAACCCGTGGTGCAAAGCTCACAGTGAATACAGCCTTCAACATGCGAGCGAAGGCAAAGCCCGGGCAGCCTCAGGGTTCGTCGAACGCGTTGCCCGATCATCATAAACGGCGCCATCCAGCAGGCGTAGTGACAGAACCCGCGGCGTCCCGTGGTGAGGGAGAGTATGGAGATAACGGCGACCACACCGGAGAACATAACGAGCATTTGCAGGCTGGCAACGGAGATACCGTGTTCAGTGAGGTAGAGCATATTCAGGACGCGGTAGCCGCCCGCCTTGACGGCGAGGAATGTGATGATGCCGATCCAGGGAATCCAGATCAGCCACTTGACGGCATTCCAGCGCCCGCCGCGCGTTCGCCGGTCGTTCACCGCCCGCCAACGGTCTCCGATAGAGCCGGCGGGACAGAGCCAACCGCACCACGCACGCCCGAGGACGAGAGAAGAAAGGGCGAATATGCCAAAGACGACAAGGCTCCCGTTGACGATCCCCTGCGACGAGGCATCGATGATGATGTAGGGTGAGAAGTAGTTCATCGTCACGGGAAACAGGACAAGCGAGAAAAGCAGCAACCATCTCCACAGCCGCTGCCTGGAAGTAAGCCTCTTATTCATGAGCACCAACCTATCACAGCCGCCTTTCGCCGACAAAGGATCGATTCAAAACGTTGTAACAATTGCAGGGAATGATCTCCGGCGGCACGGCATTATGCAACCGCTTAAGATAGCTGCATTCGCCGTGACTGGTTTCTCCGGGGCTCACTTTGGGGACAGGCTGAGATCCAAGTACAATAACTTCAAGAACGCCGAATATAAGGAGGGGGCATGGGAAGGCGTAGCTTCATGCTCTTGGTTTTGCTGATCGCGGCTCTGTCGGTCGCGGCCTTTCCACGGGCGAAAATCGTTTGCACGACTACCATCATCGGCGATGTCGTTACACAGATTGCCGGCGAGGACGCCGACGTAATCTCCCTTATGCCTCTCAATGCCGATCCGCACGCATTCGAGCCGACGCCGCGCGATGCCGCTACAGTGCACGAGGCTTCTTTGCTGTTCGTCAACGGTGCTGGGCTGGAGACGTTCCTTGCGCCGCTCCTCGAGAACGCGACCGCACGCACGATAGACCTGTCTACCGATCTCAAGCTGCGCCGCCTCGGCACCGACACGGCTTCGGGGAATGTAGCGGAGAACGCAACCGATGTCGATCCGCACGTCTGGTTCGATCCAACAAATGTGATTGCGTGGACGGCCGCGATCGCCGACGCATTGGCGAACGTCGATCCCGAACACGCGGATGCCTATCGTGCACGGGCAGCGGCATACCAAACGATGCTTCAAGACCTCGACCAGTGGATCGGTGACCAGATCGCTTCCATCCCATCGGCAGAGCGCCGGATGGTGACTGATCACGACGCCTTCGGCTACTTTGCCGACCGCTACGGGATCGAGATTGTCGGCACCGTCTTTCCGGGACTCAGCACGATGTCGGAGCCATCTGCCAAGGAGGTCGCCGCTCTCGAAAGCGCCATCCTCAAGCTTAATGTACCGGCGATCTTCGTCGGGACCACGGTCAACCCCTCACTCTCCCAACAGGTAGCGGCCGACACCGGCGTCCGTATTGTTCTTCTGTACACCGGATCGCTCAGCAACCCGGACGGCCCGGCGAGTACGTACGTGGACTTCATGCACTATGATGTAGAACAGATCGTAAAAGGGCTGACAGCACAACCATGAACCAACAAAGCACGGCGAAGTCCGCTCCCTGTTCCAGGCGAAATCATCGACGCGCACGCATCGCGCACGATCCGAATGCACCGGCGCTTTCCGTTCGCGACCTCGTAGTGGCCTACGGTGATCACACCGCGATAGAAGGCGTCTCCTTCGACCTCTCGGCGGGTGCACGCCTCGCCGTGGTGGGCCCCAACGCCGCGGGTAAAAGCACACTTTTGAAGGCGATCAGCGGACTTCTTCCTTGGAGTGCGGGATCGATCGAGATCCACGGGCACGCCCCCAGCGAACACATTTGCATCGCGTATGTTCCCCAACGGAGCGAGGTCGACTGGCGATTCCCCGTTACCGTCTACGACGTCGTGATGATGGGGCGCATCGGGCGTTTGGGTCCGCTTCGCCGCCCGCAGGCGCACGATCGCGAGCGGGTCAGGGCTGCCCTTGATCGCGTCGGCCTGTCCCATCTTGCCCAGCAACAGATCGAGGAGCTTTCAGGTGGGCAACAACAGCGAATGTTCATCGCTCGCGCAGTCGCACAGGAAGCGGGAATAATGCTGATGGACGAGCCGCTGGCCGGACTCGACGTCCACTCGCGGGATGGTGTCCTCACGTTGCTGGATCAGCTAGAGGGGACTACGCTGTTGGTGGCGCTGCATGATCTCGGCATCGCCAGTGCCCACTTCAACCGTGTTCTGCTATTGAACGGACGCATGCTCGGGTTCGGCGAGCCCGCAACGGTCTTCCGCCCCGACACGCTTCAGCAGGCGTACGGAACGTGCCTGCGCATGGTCCATACCGAAGATGGAGTTCTCGTGGTCCACGATACCGCCTGCTCGGGAGGGGATGAATGAGTCCGATCGAGTGGATACTCGCACCGCTACGCTACCCGTTCATGGTGCGCGCGCTTATCGCCGCAGTGCTGGTGGGAGGCCTCTGTTCCGTCGTGGGTGCGTTCGTCGTGCTCCGCTCGATGGCCTTTCTCGGCGATGCGCTCGCCCATTCGGTGCTGCCCGGACTCGCCGCCGGCTTTCTCGTCGCCGGCCACGGCGATCGGCGCAGCCTGTTCTGGTGGGCGCTGGGCACGGCAGTCGCCGTCTCGCTCGGAGTCGGCTGGATCAGTAAACGCGCACGGATGAAGGAAGATACCGCGATCGGCATTATCTTCGCCGGCATGTTCGCGCTCGGAATCGCCCTCATCTCTACGGTACAGGGATTCGCCGTCGACCTGGTCCACTTCTTGTTCGGCAACGTACTCGGCGTTTCGACCTGGGATCTCTCGATGATCGGCGCGTTCGGCGGTTGCGTTCTCGTGCTCCTCGTCCTGTTTTACAAGGAATTCCTCATCGTCTCGTTCGACCCGACCCTGGCCGTGACCCTGCGGCTGCCGACCGCATTCTACCGCTATCTCCTGCTCGTCCTTGTCGCGATAACGGTAGTCGTGTCGCTACAAACGGTCGGACTGGGGCTGATGCTGGCGATGCTGATCACGCCAGCCACCACCGCCTACCTCCTCACCCGCCGCCTTCCGTGGATGATGGGTGTCGGCGCAGCCATCGGCATGCTCTCTGGTGTACTGGGATTGTATCTCTCCTACTACTGGAACGTCGCTTCCGGCGCGGCCATCGTTCTGGTGGCAATCGCCCTGTTCCTGCTGGCGCTCCTCTTCTCCCCCCGCCGCGGCCTCCTTCGCAAGCTCGTACACAGATAGGTATTCGAGCCTTCAAGTTAAAGTTGTTCCTTCCATAACGAGTAGGTAAAACGCAACTCGAAGGGCTTTCCACACGATCTCATGTTTCAACTCGCCCAAGAGGAGTTTGAAAACTTGAGATCACAAACTGTGACCTCAAGTTGGGGTGCCAGGCGCACACCTGCCGCCGGTCACCAGCCGCTGAGTTCGCCAGGCAATCCCCTTCATTCCGTGCTTTCGTAGCGTGGCTCCCTGTGTGCCACGTTGGCGAGCGTGTAGTACCGCCCGCTTGTTACACTCAGCTCAAAGCCTGCCTGTGGCGGCATGGGAAGTCAGCTATTCGCCTTTGTCCTGCTGCGTCAGCCAAACCCCGAGATCTTCGACAAGCTTACGAGCCTCCTCGACTGCCTCTACAGCCTGATCGTCGCTTATGTACGTGCCGCCGGTGTACAAGTCCTTGTTGCGCAGATCGCGCAATGTCTGGAAATAGTCAATGCGACCAGACGAAAGCCCCAACGTATCAGCCAGCGACTCCAGCGCAACCATGTGATGGCCGGGCCGGTTGACTATGCGGAGATCACGCACGCGGAGAGCGACAAGCGCGCAGCCGAGGATGGCATGGTACGCCTGTTCTAGTTGGGTTTCCGGGTGTATGCCGCTGTGCCCGGCATCCTGCAGGCGACGTTGGATCGCATCGAGCATTCGCTCGATCTCGCCTGGTACCACGCTCTCGCGTTTCAGTTCCCCGCGAAGAAGCATCTCCTCGATGCTCATCGATTACCACCGATCAGATTCAGCCGCTTGCCGTTGTGAACACGAGAGACGAACGAATCGCTAGCTTGCAACTCTTGCTCGTAAGCTCCGGGCTTGTAGAGCGTCGGGTTGATTACACGGTGCAGAGACCGCCCTACTTCACGTAACGGTGAACTGAGCTCCCGTAACGTCACCCTTCCGACAACCATCAAGTCGATATCACTGTCCGGCCTTTCGTCACCGCGCGCGTGGCTTCCGTATACATACGCCAACTCGATCCGATCGCCCAGCGGCTCGAGTGCAACGCGGAGAACAGCGGAAAGTCCTACCGTCTTACGAAGGATAGCGCGCAGTTCGTCATAGATCGGACAATCAGGGTTCAGGCGATAGATGACCTGTCGGCCGACCACACGCGAAAGCAGGATGCCGGCATCGCGGAGTGAGTGTAACTCGCGCATTACCGTCTTTGAATTCATATCCGCTCTACGAGCAATCTCACGAAGATGAAGCCCTTCGCTTCCCGCATCGAGAAGTGCTGATAGAACTGCGCTTCGGCTTTGCGGGAACAGTGCCTCGATGAGTTTTTTTGTAGGCATCTCGCCAACAATTGTAGGCTAAACGCCTACAAAGTCAAGCATGAGCATTGCACTTACCTGTGTAAGTAAGAAAGCACGGTTGACTGATGCGGTTATTTCAGCAACTTCCTCAATAGTTTTCCCGTAGTCTTTCCCGCTGCTCGTCGAACAATGCGCTTCCCGATTTTCCCTTTCTTAATCGCTGTCGCGTCGTTCCATATACGGAGAAACTTGTAGATGCTCGATTTGGTGGACATCGATAAATCACCTCAATCGATTATATCACATTGTGCGCGGG
>CAZBSW010000091.1:0-7656 GCA_964494835.1 uncultured Thermotogae bacterium | reverse complement strand
GAGCACCGTTTCCTATTTGTCGCATCTCGTGACAGGCGACCTTGGCCTGTCACAGGCGGGAAGCGTTACCAAGGTGCCGGTACCTGTTTCGCAGATGGTTGCTGAGCGAGTTCCGCGCAGCTTCGGACTTCTTGCTTGTTCACTTCTCATTGCTGCAATTGCCGGGATCGGCCTGGGTGTGCTTGCAGCCATGTACCGGCGATCGCGTGGAGCACTTGTCTTGCTTGTCGCGTCGATCGCCGGAATGTCTGTTCCCAGCTTCTTCGCCGCCATGCTGTTGCAGCTCCTTGTACTGCGTCTGATGGTGGTATTCCATGGCGCGATTCTCCCTGTGGGCGGGTTCGGTTGGGACACGCATCTCGTTCTTCCGGCAATTGTGTTGGCCGCTCGGCCAGTTGCGCAGATCGCGCGGATCACGTTCGTCAAGTTGAGCGAAACGCTCGATGAAGACTTCGTACGCACAGCATACAGCAAAGGGCTGACTAACCGAGGCGTGCTGTTCCACCACGCAATGCGCAACGCCACAATCCCAATTCTCACAACTATCGCTGTTTCGTTACGCTTCTCGCTGAGCAGCCTTCCTGTTGTGGAGTACTTCTTTGCTTGGCCCGGCGTAGGGTTCACGCTACTGCGGGCAATCTCACAGCAGGACGACAACTCAACGCTGGCGCTCCTCCTGATCCTGGGAGTACTGTTCATCATGGTGAACCTCTTCCTGGAGGTCTCTTATCGATTCATCGACCCTCGGCTACGCGATCAGACCCCTCTTCGCACGGAACAGGGCGGGTGGCAAAACCCGGTCAAATGGGCGAGGAGCATCTGGCAAGGGTTGAAGGAACTGGCCTCAGACAATCCCGTCACGGAGTGGGTAGCGCGACGAAAGAACCCACCAGAGCTGAGCCATGTCCGCATGGTGCGCGAACAGGCGGATACCGAGGCAAGCATAACAACGGATGAGGGCAAGTGCCGGAGATCATGGGGATGGCTACGCAACTATGTACACAATGGACCTCTCATCGCGGGAGCGGTAATCGTTGTTGGCCTCTTGGTGGTCGCTCTCTTTGGACCGATGCTCGCCCCTCACAGCCCATATACCACACACGGCCTCGAACGTGTGGATGGAAAGTACCTCGTTCCCCCATTCTCTCCTAACAAGACCTATCCTTGGGGGAGTGACCCCCTCGGCCGCGACATTATGAGCCTCATACTTGTCGGCGCCCAGCAAACCTTGACCCTCGCCGCTTTGGTCGTTGCAGCACGCCTGCTGGTCGGGCTTCTCTTGGGCACAATTGCCGGGTGGTTCAGTGGTAAGTTGATCGACAAACTTATGTTGCGGGTTGCCGAGATAATCTCTGCATTTCCCATGCTCTTGCTGGCAATGATGCTTATCCTTGCTATTGGAATCCGACAGGGCATGCGGCCGTTCTTGATCGCGCTCTGCTTCGTCGGTTGGGGAGAGATCATGCAGTTTGTTCGTGGCGAGATGCTCTCTCTCCGCTCCAAACCTTTCATCGAGAGCGCAGCGGCGATCGCTGTGCGCACACCTCGGATAATCACTCGCCACATCCTACCGCACATGATCCCCTCTCTGATCCCGATCGCCGCGATAGAGATGGGTGCTGTACTGATGCTCTTGGGGGAGCTAGGGTTCATAGGCATTTTCATCGGCGGTGGTGCGTTTGCCGAGCTCGCGTTCTATGTGCCGCCGTATCACTACTCAGACGTCCCTGAATGGGGTGCGCTGTTGAGCAACGTTCGTCTATACGCCCGCTCCTATCCCTGGGTGGCCCTATATCCGTCGCTCGCATTCTTCGTCGCCGCTTTAGGAGTGAACCTATTTGGCGAGGGGCTACGGCGGCTGGTCGAGAAGGGGCTCCTTCGACTGCGCTGGCTCGTGAACCGCTACACAGTTGTCGTGTTGATAGTGTGCGCACTGGCTTTCCACTTTGCTCGCTGGGAAACCGGCTCGATGCTCTTCTACCACAAGCTGGCAGCCCAATTCAACGCTGAACAGGCAATGAATCAGCTTGATACTCTCACCGGCCCGTCCTTCGACGAACGCGCCCTGGGAAGCCAAGGAATGGATGAAGCGGCGGACTACATCGCATCCCAGTTTGCCGCATACGGCCTTCAAGCGGCAGGCTCAGACTATACGTACTTCGGTACGCGCGAGCGCACCTTCGAGTCCCTTGACAATCCACCAAAGTTTTCGATCGATGGTTTCAAAGACGAGCTGCACTATCTGCAAGACTTCACTGCCTACTCTGGCCTGTATCGCAACATCGGGAATACCAAAGGAGAAGTGGTTTTCCTGGCAATCGGTGACCTTACCAAGACCGTACAGGGAAAGGTCCCTGCACTCGCAGGGATGGATTTCTCTCACAAGATACTTCTCCTAGACTCGCAGGCTGCCGCCAGGGCCGTGGAAGACCTTCACATTCCCATTGGGGGAATGCTCGTCGTTGCCGAGGACGGCTCCGTCCTGGACCGGCAAGTAACACTATCGGCGGATGATCCCAACTTCAGGCTTGGGCTCCCTGAAAACAGCCCCCAGTTAGACGATTCCCCTAAGCTGTTGATAACAAGAGCAGTCGCTCTCCGCCTCCTTGCATCAACCGGGAAGAGTCTATCCGAGCTCAGCCGCAGCACCGAAGCACTCGGCAAGGATGAGTTTGTTGCCATCCCGACGGGAGTGACCGCCTCGATAGAGGTCACCGGCAGCGTACATGAAAAGGCACCGGTACGCCATGTGATTGGGTACCTGCCTGGGACACTGGGAGGGGAGTCTATCTCCAGGCAAGGCCTGGCGCTTGATAACCGCATGATAGTAGTCATGGCTCAGTATGACAGCCCCCCGACAAGCCCCGATGGTACGCCATTCCCGGGGGCAAACGACAACGCAAGTGGCATTGCGGTATTGCTTGAAGCAATCCGAACTATGCAGGAATCCGGTTACACACCTTACAAGACGTTCCTCTTCGTCGCCTACAGCGGAGAAGGTGAGGAAGGTGGTAATGACGTACGTGAGCCCGACCCGTCCGGATTTCTCAGTTCCGCCGCCTTCTTCTCATCCGCCTACAAGATTGAAGCCACAGTTCGTCTACGTGGCCTCGGTGCGGGAGATGGACGTGGATTGGCCCTATTCTCTCCGGGGAACCTGCGTCTGATTCACCTCTTCGAAGATGCAGCCAATCGGATGGGTGTGCCGGCGCTCCCTGTTGAGGACGCAGTGGATATGAGCGTTGTGTTCGGGGGAAAGACCGTTCGCGACAGTGGTCAAGAAGCGCCCGATATTAGCGTAAGCTGGCAAGGATGGGAGAAGATGTCACACACTCCATCGGACACTCCCGATGCCATTTCACCGACGAAGATCCAGAAAGCCGGCCGCGCATTGGCGTTGGCGCTCATGATCCTAGGGCGTGAGACCAAATACTGATTCGCTGTACCGTATCTGCGCCCTGAGTACGTGGGCCCACCTGCGACACCCATTTTCGGTACCTTGTACTGCCACAATGTAGGGTTGCCATAGCGATCTATATTCTGTACAAAGCAGAACATGTTGGCGATAGCAGGACTGGTTATTGCGGGAGCATTTGTTGGGTGGAACATCGGAGCAAATGACGCCGCCAATTGCATCGGAACTTCCGTCGGTTCCGAGCTTTTGAGCTTTCGTCGCGCTGTTATCCTCGTCAGCGTCTTCGCCATCATTGGCGGTGCTACCCAAGGTGCAAACGTGATGAATACCATGGCCAAGGGGATCGTCACTTCCGAGATCCCGCAGCTGGGAATCCTAGTGGGGATGCTGTCCGCTGGGATCTTTGTCACTATCGCCAGTACTCTTCGGCTCCCGGTTTCCACCTCGGAAGCGATCGTCGGCGGTGTCATGGGGATCGGGTTGGCGATAGGAGGCGACATCGATGTGGCAACCTTGGCCCACATTGGGGAGGTGTGGGTGATTTGTCCGGTCCTTACCGGAGTCATGGCATCACTGATATACTTGGGAACGCGCGTAATCCTTGCCCGCCTGGGGCAGGAATCCTTCTGGCAGAAGGCTCCAAAGATCCTCCTTCTACTGAGCGCCGCCTATGTCTCTTTCTCCCTTGGGGCAAACCACGTAGGGACGGCGATGGGACCGCTCACCAACGTCGGAATATCCCCCACATTGCTCAGCTTGCTCGGCGGAGTGTCACTGGCGGTTGGCGCGCTCACGTTCGGAGGGCGGGTGACGCGGGCAGTCGGCGGGGACATTACCAAGTTGGATTACCTGAGCGCGTTCTCCGCCCAAACCGCCGCCGCTATCGCCGTTCATTTCTTCTCCATCGTGGGAATTCCTGTCTCCACGACCCAATCGATAGTCGGGGCAGTGGCTGCAGTGGGATTGCTGAACGGATTGCAAACGGTACGAAAAGGGAAGCTCATCGGAATCGCAGTGGGATGGGTCGCCATTCCCCTGTCCGCCGGAATCTTCTCCTTCCTGCTTTACAAACTGCTCTCACTCGTTCTATAGACGCCTTTGTGCGATCATCAGATCGATGCGATCCGACAGATCCTCGCCTCGATCGGATATCTCGACCAATTCCTCAATGAGTCCGTAAAGTTGCAGCTTCTCCGCCAAGCCCATAGTCATTTTGAAGATCACCTTTATCGCCTGGCGCTCCATGCGGTCGACTTCACTCTCTTGTTCCTCAATCGCTTTCGTGTGCTCTAGAGCCGCATCCATGTTTTCAAACAAGGCATGCATGGCGGACTTTACCGAGAGCGCTATCTCTTTGGTCTTCTCCGCAATCTGCTTGATCAACGGCTTCACGTCGGGGGGAATGGTCACCCGTTGCAGCAGGAGATAATCTAGGGTTTCCTCTCCTGCATTGGCCAGCTTGTCAACTTGCTCGATCACCTCTAGAATGTCCCGCCGCGACGGTGCCAATAGTGCTCCGCTAAGGAGGGCTGTCTCCACCTCACGGCGTATGTCATCGGCTCGTCCTTCAGCTTGGTGTGTGGCCAGGGCGAATTCACCCGCCTTTTCCGCATCCTCTTCAAGATAAGCAGCAAGCGCTTCCTGGAAATGGGTCAGACTGTCCTCCACTTCTGAGAGATGCTTTAATACTAGCTTTTCAATCTCTCTCTGCTTTTTCCAGAACATGAACCCCCCTTCAACTAGATTATCTTCTCAGCCTAGCACGTCCGCCGGATCACGCCAAACAGAGAGAGTTTCGATATGATTACACTCACCGGAATGGATAATGCGGATCTCATCACCCATTTTCAAGACCAGACATCCCGATTGATCGACGCCCACTACGTTTCCCATCATCGTCTCATTGCCGACAGTCACCGTCACATCTCGGCCGATCGTAGAGCACAGCGCGCGGTATTCGTCGACGATGTCACCGCAATAGGCCATCTTGATATTGCACAGGATAGAGCGAAGCAGCTCATCGCGCGAGATTGCTTCTTTCCTCTCCTCACAGATACATGTTGCGGCGGGAAGCGGTGCTTGCTCGATATTCACGCCGATCCCGACGATCGCTCGCTCCAAGAGCGCTTCAATCAGAATGCCTCCGATCTTGCGCTCGCGCACAATAACATCGTTCGGCCACTTCAGAAGGGCGTCGATGCCTATGTCTTGCAAGGCGCGAGTGACACCCACTCCCACTCGCAAGGGAAGGAGCGGATCGTTCTCCATTATTATGGATGCGTACAATCCGCCCCGGGGTGACATCCACTCACGCCCGCGCCGCCCCCGCCCCTTCTCCTGAACGTCGGCAACAATCACCGTTCCTATAGGGCAGGGCTCTTCCTTGGCTCCCGTTTCACCGAGAATGAGTTCCCGCGCCGCATCCTGTGTGGAAGAAACACTGGCGAAATGGACAATGTGCGGTTCCGTCACCGGGAAGATAGATCACCCCTGGGGAATGTATCAGCACCGTGAGGCATCACGAGAACGCCAAACGCATCCCCTAAGCGATCGTGGGCAACAGACATCATCTGCTGTGGGTCGGCGATCGGCGCGAGGAAGAACGACCGCACCAGATCGTCCGTCATTTCGGAGAAGAGGGCGATGTCGGCACGGGCCAGATCGCGGGCCAGGTATACGGCCTTGTGCCCGCCGAGTTTGAATCCCTCTCTTTTCAAGATATCGAAGACATCCGCAGGGGTGTGACAGCGGGTCATCCAGTCGTAGAAAATGTCGTTTCCGATTCCGTCGGTGCAGGCAGCGATGAGGAAGATCAATCCGCCCTCTTTCACCGCTTTTCCCGCATTGTACAACGCCTTGTACGCCTGATAGAGATCGATATCCTTGGGATGCCCCCCGGCAGAAACGATCACCACCTCGGCCCGCTCGGGGATATCCACTTGGAACAGGTCGTCCCAAAACCGACGGCCGGCTGCATGCGCCTCCTCCACATCTCCGATGAAAAACTTGGCCACCCTTCCCTGGGCGTTGAATACGCAGTCTACGATGAAGTCAACACCGACATGACGCGCCGCCTCTACCATTTCTCCGCTGATCGGGTTCTCGTCATAGATGCAGCCTTCACAGTGCGGGTCGGTCAGCTGCGCGTGGTTAGACTCGATCGTCTCTCGCCCGGCCACGCCGGGGAGCACGTTCTTCGCCCCGCCGGAATAGCCGGCGTAATAGTGCATACCGATGTGGCCTATCGTTACCACATGATCTGCGCTCGCGACGACTCGATCGATGAGAATCGGCATGCCTCTCTTGCTTTTCCCGATCTCTACGCAATTCCGGTCGCAATCGTGTATCACCACGTTAAACTCGTGTCGCAGGTCGCCGAGCATCGCCGCAAGCTCTTCTTCGGAAGGAGGGCGATGGGTCCCTGTCGCAACAACCAGCGTGACATCTTCTTTGCGCACCCGTGAGGAGATGCGCTTCCAAATCAGGGGAAAGATCTCGCGGGTCGGGGTGGCGCGCGTGTGATCGGTCACGACAAACACCACCTTCTTCCCCGCTGTCAGAGCCGCTGCCGGGTCGTCGATTCCGATCGGATGTTCCCACGCTTCGTCAAACGCCTGTTCCAACTCGATCTTGTCGGACCTTATTCCTTCAACGACGCCCACCAGCTTATCATCAGGGATGTCAAGAGTGATTGCACCGCTGCCGTATGGAAGCTGAAGCTGTGTCACGCTGCACCTCCTGTCTAGCGACATTCTAGTACTGTCGTCGACCGTTCGCCACCTTGCGGCGGCCGCCTTCTCAAGCTAGGATTCACATTTAAGGAGGCAACATGCGTAGGCACTTTCGTACATCGGAATCGGTGACCGAGGGACATCCCGACAAAATGGCCGATCGAATCTCCGATGCTGTTTTGGATGCTATTATCTCCCGTGATCAATACGCTCACGTCGCCTGTGAAACGTTCCTTACCACCGGCTTGGTCATCGTTGGGGGCGAGATCTCCACATCCACTTATGTGGACATAGACGCCATCACGCGCGGCGTCATCGCCGCCGTTGGATACGACCGGCCCGGCCTGGGGTTCAATTATCAGGACTGTGCAATCCTGTCGGCGATCAAAGAACAATCCCCGGACATCGCCGCAGCAGTGGACCACTCATCCGAGTCGCGTGAACGCGACTCCAAGGACCGCTACAACACGATTGGCGCCGGCGATCAGGGGATCATGTTCGGTTATGCGT
>CAZBSW010000090.1:0-7674 GCA_964494835.1 uncultured Thermotogae bacterium | reverse complement strand
ACTGGGAGGCAGCAGGGTATCCGATGGAGAGCGACGCGTGGGAAGGCATTCGCTCTTATCGACTGCCCGGGCTGGTGTCAGCCGCGCCTGAGCTTCGGCTTGCTGATCTCCTCTCCGCAATGAGGCCAAGCGCGAGGAGGTACAGTACGGTAACAACGCTCCAGACTGCGCCGGGCATGGAAGCTTCCTGACTGAACAGTGCAAGAGCAGTCGCTGTCGCCCAGCCAGTGTTCTTGATTGTCCCCAGCAATACGTAACTGGTGCGTGCAGACCGCCCCACGCCGACTCTTCTGGAGACCAGGCGAATGACAAGACCCAAGATGAACGTGCAAGCTACGGCCACCGCCCCGATCCGCGCGACCAGCCTCGGTTCGCGAAGGAAAGCTTCCTGATTCAGTCCGACCACAATGAAAAGCACGAGGAAGAAGCCCCAGTTAATGATCGTTCCAATGCTCTTTTCCAGATGCCGGACAACCCACGCGCGCCTCAGAAAGCGTGAGAGCACCAAGGGTGCAATGACCAGTTCAGCAACGACCGCAAGTAGCCTGAACGGCCCGATCATGCTCTCTCCGACCAGGAGCAGAGTGAGTATCGGGGCAAGCACAAGGGTCGCCAAATAGCCGCCCAGTGATCCGATTACGGATAGAGTGACGTCTCCTCCGAGCAGGTAAGTGAAAGGGACTAACCCAAACCCGGGAGGAGATGCGGCGATGAGAACGAACCCTGACCAGATAGCTTCGTTACCTGCCACCCATCTTCCGATAGGCAGAATCGTCGCGCATAACACCAGGTAGTTCAGCGCGATGCCAAGAAAGAGCGGTCGGAGATTCTTCCGCAGAGACAAGAACGTGCTCGTTGGAATCCGTAGGGTAGAAGCGGCGATTACTAAGATGATGGCCGGTATGGTGAGGGCGCGAAGCGAGCGGGCGATGTTCGGAAGGAGCAGCCCGAGGACCAGGGCTAAGACCAAGATTACGTACCGATTCCCTAGCAAGCGGCGCACTAGGGCGAGTGCATGTTTGACTGCGACCATCCTGCCTCCCGAAACAGTTTCTGGGAACCCCCGCCAGTGTGCAACCCGGCGCGAGCCGAAAGGCGGGTCCTCCAAGAATTCTCAGATCAATAGGCGCAAAGCTTGCGGACAGAAATCACGGATGGTTCGCCCGCCTGTTCTATCTCAGCTCTGCTGAAGCCGCCCGCCGCATGAAGCTTCGCTTCTCCGCATCCATAGCTTGTGGCTTATGTTGGTCTGTTTGTCGTGTTGCGCCATAGAAGCTGCGATGAATATTGAACTCTGTGGCGAGGATTTGCCTACTAGCCCCATCACTTGGCGGTCATCACCGTCAAATCCTGTCAACTCATTCTAGGTTGGTGAAATGACGTTGACTTCCTTGGGTACTCAGACGTATGATCATAGTAAATCATTGGAGAGCTGAGAACCGCGCCATAGGGAGGTGATGTCCGTAGCGGATTGGGATATCGGCTGTTGCCGCGCTAGGCCTACCCATTCCAAGTTGGGCAATAGCCCGCAAAGGAGGCAAGCCATGAAGAGACTATCAGGTGTGTTAGCGACTATGGCCGCGTTGTTGGTGGGGCTTCTGATACTAGGAGGGCAAGCGGTGGCTGCGCCGACCGATCTTCCCGTTAGTTGGGGCAGTCAAGTAAACCCAGGGCAATGTCAAGAAGGTACGCTGGTGATCAACGTTACCTACAAGATTCTTAGGAGCATGGACTCAGGAGTGCGCGGCAACTGGTGGGCCTACGATTATCTCACCAGGCATCTTCAGGTATGGCAGACCGGTGATGAGACCTTCTGCGCTGTGGTTCAGGATACGGGGCATTTCGTCACTGTCGCGGGCTTCTCCCCAGGTGGCGGCGACACAATAGCCGCCGGGCTCGAAGGTACCATTCAAGGCGGCTCTAGATTCGCAATCACCGGAGCTCTGCGGAGTAGTTCCCCGTATCGCACAAGAGGCAACATCGGCACGTTCGATTACGACTGTGATCCTGACACCGGTACGTGCAATTCGGTATTCCGTTGGATGGACGCGTACTTCGAGGCTGGCTATACCTATTCTTATGAATGGTGGGGGTGGACCTACCACGCTGGCCGCAATGGCACGTGGGTCAACTCCCAGGATGGCAATGAGGGAGACATCAGTGACTGAGAACTCAGTCGCGTCGCACAAGTGACATATGGTGCCCGAGCATCTTGGTTAGAAGCTCGGACTAGAGGCGTGAAGGGCGGGGCCGCATGGCCTCGCCCCGTTCTTTCCAGCATACCTACGCTTGTCTGGAGACTCATCTGATCAGGACGGTTCGGGATGTGCGGCTCGCTAGTTGCCTGTTTGGCATGGTTTGGAGCATTCTGCTGCGCATTTCCGTGCGCACTCGTGCAGCTACTCATCTAGCGACTGCGCGCCAAGTTTACTGGCGGCTGCCTAGCGACTAGTATTCCTGGTATGACAGTTCCCAGTGGCGCTCAATACTTGCTCGAATTCGCCTGTCCTTCCATTGCAGTGCGCACGTATCGTGAGCTTCTTGAGACGCCGTCTGTCGAACCACCTGATTTGCGGACTGCGGTTCTCGCGGATCCCCTTGTGCAAGACGTACTCGGGTGGGTGAAACCAGATGGCTGGCTCAGCGATACGTTTCACGGCTACAACAGCATGGAATCGGCGATACGTATCCTGTGTGAGAAGGGAGTCGAGGCGACCCACCCCGTTCTCGCTAGCGCCCTGCATGCGTTGAACGTGGGGGACCACAAACTTGATAGAGGAATCGGCAAGGTAGGAAGAATCCTTGACGAATGCGGACTCGGAGGTTCCCATGCGATCCGAGCGGCGCTCTTTGCCAGAGCAGGATGGGAGGACCACCCAGACGTGGCTGACAGAGCGCAGGAAGCGATCGAGGCATTCGAGTTCGCGGCGAGAACTGATGATATCGCGAGAGTCACCGAATGCTATCGCGGTCGCCTCGTATTCCGAGACAACTGCCAGTGGCCCAGCATCTACCACCTTCGCATCTTGGCATTCTCGACCAACTGGCGAAGCAATCTCAACCTGAGCCGAGTAACCGACGGAGTCGCCAATCTCGTCAATCTGTCTCCGCTTCCCGATATCTACGTCCGCAATGGTTCGCAGCTGATTGCCCCGGCATCCTTCGCGATGCACGACTTCCGCTCTTCGTTGGATAGTCTGAGCGACGCACAATGGATGCAATGGCTCCACAGAACTGAGCTGATCGCTCGCTTGGGTGTGCTTCCCAGGATTCCGTCGCTGAAATCGCAGATCGAGTCGCTGGCTGGCATGCTCAGCGAGGAAGGGTTACTCGTGAAAAGGCTCAGTCACGTATCGTTTCATCGATGGGGTGCGTACACGGGCCTTTCGCTTGAGAAAGATTGGCGTTCACCAGTGCGGCGGACGTGCGACCTGACGTTCCGAAGTCAGCTGATAATGAAGCATTCGGGGGTATAGTTGCTGCCGGAAGTGGAACCTCTTGACGCCACACTCGGCAAAGCCATGTGCGTTCTATATTCAGCCCCCAGGCTCCGATTTGCTTTCCCCATGGCTCAACTGTTGGGGATCGAAACCGCGGAGCAATCTGCCACGTAACTTCACGCGGCAATGCGCGGCAAGGCATTATGAACACCGGCTTTCTTGGAGATCCTCGGTGACTGAACGATTAGTCGAATCGCATCACGCAGGCAGAAAGAGCTGGAGTCAAAAGGCAAGGTCTGACCCCCCATGAGAAGAATGTACTGCGGGAGCGGACAAAGCTCCCCGCCCCCGCACCCGGTTCCTACGGACTACAAGCAGCTACCGTCACGCAAGGCATTGCCGGAACCCTGTCCGCCGCCGCGGCGACCGCCAGAGCCGCTGCCATCAAGTGGACGATTCTCGGAAAGGTTCTGACCGTAGCCGGTTCCCTCGCCGTATCCGCTTCCGTCGGCTGGGCGGACCCAGTCCGGATCATCACAGTTGAGGATGCCGTCTCCATCCGCGTCCCGCTCGTACAGTGCACACTGACCCGTAGTTGTGCGCTGCGAACTCGAGTTTGCTCCGCTGATGCCGAAACCGTTGCCGGCCAGAGCGACAACGCCGATCACCAAGAGAGATACCAAAGTTAGCCCAACAATCCAGTTACGTTTCTTGTTCATCTGACTCTCCTTTACAAGCTTAAGATGATCGCATGATGCCTCAGCAGTATGTGAGAGGAGAGGCAACGGTGTGGCAGAATCATGGACGATCCGTGAGCAACCCAAGGCAATCTTGTGGCAGAGTTGTAATCAAAGGCGGTCAAGAAGAGCGCATGGCCGCTGAATGTAAGCATCTAGCGATAGATCTGGCAAAGCGGCCCAGGATGAGGGGTCTGACAGGTTCCAGACACGGACGGCAAGGAGAAGAGAGATCAGTTCTCTAGCCTTGCGAAGTCAGAATTGCCATAAGTTGGATCATCAGTCGACGATCAATGTGATCTCTAAACAAGTCGAAGAACATGGGGAAATATTGACAATCTAGCTTTGACCCCATGACCTTGGACAGGCTCGAGAACCGAATGCCGGTCTCGTCTACAGGAAGCCGGGGGGGATCCGGACGGCGAACAGGCAGGCGTCGGCACCCTCGATCATGGTCTCGACCAAGTCCACTCTCGGCTTCTCACCAAAGATGGGCTCCCACTCTTGCATGTACCAGCCAGATGAGCAATGGCAGAAGGTCCGAGAAACCGTCTTCTTGTCTCGGATCGCATCCCGAACGAGCGGACAGAAGCAGGCTTGGTAGCGCTTCTCGACGGGATCGTTTGCCTGTTCGTAGGCTTCCATGCGCGCGGGCCGGCGGCAGATGTAGAGAATAGCCTCACCGTCCGATTCATCGATCCAATATGCGCTTCCCAGCAGTGGTTCCTCGCTGATCTTCTGCATCAGTACGCGTAAGTCATGGCCGGATTGTTCCCACAGTGTCGCGAGCACCTCGCCGCTTTGGACGATGTAGTGATGGGCGCAGGCGTTGAGGATGTGAGCGCGCGTGCGCTCATCGGGAATCTCCTGATCGAGTCGCTCCACAGCCCCTTGCACCCATTCCGCTGCCCGCTTGCCGTCTAACGACTCGGTCAGCCCCTCGCTCCCCTCCAGTACGCGTCGAACCGCCTCGCCGCCGGCACAATGCGTGACGCCCTCTCGAAACGCTGCCAGCCACATCGGCAGGTGATACGGGTATTGGATCTCCAAGTGAACGCATTCAGCATCCGTGCCGACGCTCTCGAGACCATCGTGGTAGATGAACCGAACAGGGTCGTCCCCGAGCAGAAGGCTCCGCTCACTGACGAACCGGGCGAAGGAGCCCCACGAGTAGCTCAGGTTGGTACCCTCATGGCCACCGGTGAGCGGACCCTTGTGGGTGATCGAGAACATGGGGAGCGAAGGGAGCATTTTCAGCTCGAAACCGTCGTGCCCGATCGCTTCACGAACCGGGAAGGCAAGATCATACGGGGTCTTGCCGTCGCGCGGGAAGCCGATTTGAAGCGCCAGTGGAGGTCCGGCGATCACACCGATCACCTTCGGCAGCAACTCCGCGAGTGCCTGTGCCACCTCCGTCTGATCGGCGAGCATCCGACGGACCGTCAGCACGGTCATCTCTTCCGTACGGACAACGGGAAAGTCGTTCGATGTCGACACGGGCATCTCCTTCCAACCACGAATACTCAGGCAAGCATAGGTCTCGCCCGTTCTTCGAGTGTGTCACGCTCCTCTCGGCATTCCGAATCGGCTTGCTCACGAGCTAGTAGGGCTCGATTCCGGGGACAAGTCAGTTTACCTGGATCGAAGCCGAAAAACGAACCGTCTCATTGCTGCGCCCAGGGAACAAAAGCGTCAGCTCATACGTGCCGGGCGACAAGCTGGAAGGCAGGTAGAACCAGGCTCGTACGGTGTCTCCCGATCGCTTCCACGTCGTCGCCGCGACCGTACCGATCGTCATGCTCGTGAACTGCACCAACTGCGGTGGGGCGAATTTGGCATCGAGTTGGATGATCAACGTCACCGATTTGCCCGCAGTGACCGATTGAGGGCTCACGCTCTTAATGCCGGGCGGGCGGCTACTGCCCTGATTGGATGGTTGACCGGTCGCGACGTTCTGCGGCGGGCTACTGCCCGGGATGGGTGATTGGCCAGTAGCTTTCGAGTTTGGCGAGCCCGCCAAACTCGTGGTGGATAACGCATCGACGTTATGACCGATGTAATCGGCGCTGTACGCCGTACATCGGAACACGTCGTTCCTCGTTCCGTTGGGTGTGGTCGCCGAAAATGGGTTGACGTACTCCCAGACGGTGTCTCCAGCGGGTGTTACCTCGAAGAAACGACCCGCCGTCCCGTCGCAGATCAACGTGTCTCCGTTTTCCAGGCGCTGCGCACCGGAAATACGATCGCTGAAGAAGGCAACACTTGCATTGATTGGGTATTGCCAAACGATTGTTGCGGGCAATACCTGGGGCGTCGGCGAAGCGCTGTTATCGTAGTTCGGTAAGTCGAGTTCGACGACGCGCGAGTACGGCCGCGTCCGCCGATTTCCATTGTCAAAGACCAAGAGATGCCCATTCGGCAGCCATTCAGAATCATGCTGATTGACGAGGACTTGCGATCCGGAGCCACCGTACGCGGCCGGATCGCCGAAGCGATACAGCAAGTCACCGTCCGAACCGGCGCCCTGTGCCGTGGTCAGGTCGTGATCGATGATCCACACTTCGGATGTGTTGTGAACCGACAGCACGATCTGATCCGTGGCTTCGTTGTAGTCGACCGCGTTGATGTGGAACCAATCCTCGTCCTGGCTGTTGGCGGCGTACGACATGTCGATCTTCTCTGGATGTTCGGCCGCGCTCCAGCCGGCTGGCAAGGCGTGATCCCACAGGTGCCACTCCCAGACGATCTGATCGAGGCTGGGGCTATACTCCAGGATCATTTCGCTCCACACCTCGCCCGATGCCGGAATCTGACTGGCCGACAATCCGGCGGCCAGAGCCTGTTGTCTTGTCTTTGCTTCCCACGCAATCATCAAGGCATCGCCGTTGGGCAGCATCTCGACGTCGTGATGGAGCTGGGCTTGATCGGTCGCCAGCTCGTACGACCAGACCTTCGTTCCGTCCCAGGTTAGGAGCTCGACTCCGCCGCCGGCGGCGCCGCCGTCGAATGAGCCTTGGACGGTGTACGTTGCAAGTAGATCACCGCCTTCGAGCAGGTATACCGAATTACCCGGTCGGCCGGACAACTTCCAGTCGTGTACCACGTCTCCATCGCGATTGATGAGATAGGCGGTGGTGCCACTGAGGGGGGCAAAGAGGATGTAATCCTCTTTGCCTGCAAACGCGTACTCGGTTCCGCTATCGGAGCCGAGTACGGATGAGTTCGGGGACCCGGAAGTCCCCGAACTCATAGTTACAGAGCCGCTTGCGTCTCTGACTACACGGACGAAGTTGTCGACGCGCCGCACATCCCCCTGCGGGCCGAAGCCGTAGGAGGACGAACCCGTCTTCGGATCGCTGCGCTGGCAACCGGCGCCGTGAACGTCGTCGAATTGGCCGCTCATGTAGCCGAGGCCGCGGCCGAATGCGATGTAGACCGCGTCCTGCTCGCCCCGCTGCGAGGCAGTTCGCAGAGCCGCAGGACGGGCCGTGCAGCGT
>CAZBSW010000089.1:5930-7772 GCA_964494835.1 uncultured Thermotogae bacterium | reverse complement strand
GGTTGTCGCCGGCCTCGATCAGCGAGTCGAGATAGTCGATGAACCACGGCACGCGGTCGTACCGCGCCACCTGCGAGAAACGCTCGATGATGGAGAAGAACTTGGCGATGTTCTGCATCTTGATAGCGTCCTGCGCTTCTCCCGAGTTGGAGAGTGCTTCGATTGTGCCCGTCTGTTCGGTGAGGTAGCGGAAGAGCACCTCGCCCGTCTTCTCCTGCGCCGCGGCCGCGAGCATTGTTCTTAGATTGTCGGCCATGCGTGCCATTGCCTCCCGCCCCTCATCGCTCACGCCGAGAAAATCGGGGCTCTTCGAGGCGATTCGAAATACCTCGAACAGGTTCTTGTTGTGCCGCCGCGCGTAGCTGGTGGCGAATGCGAGATCCTCGGGCGGCACTTCATACGGTGCTGCACTCGCCACGTAATGGAACGACATGTTGTCGCGCGGATCGGCAAGGATGCGCAGCAGTGCGATTATCACTTTTATCTCTTCGCGGTCGTACAGCCCGCGGCTGCCGGAGAAGTGCCACGGGATGTGGATAAGGTTCAACGCACGTAGAAATCCTTCCGCCTGGGCATTGCTGCGCACAAGGATCGCAAAGTCGCGATAGTTGTGGTTGTCCTCATTCACCTGTCGCGCGATTGTCTCGGCAACGAAATCGCACTCGTCATCGATCTCCTGGAAGTGTTGCTGATGCACGGCAGCACCAGCGCCGGCCACGGAATGCAGGCGCTTCTCAATCCCCTCCCGCATCTCAAGTCGATCTGGGTTGTTGTATTGGATCAGGCGATAGGAGGCATCGAGTATCTGCTGAGTGGAGCGGTAGTTCTCCTTCAGCACGATCAATTCGGCATCGGGGTATTCGTTGCGAAAGCCGAGGATGTTGCTGATCGCGGCCCCACGGAACTTGTAGATCGACTGATCGTCGTCACCGCATACGGTCAAGTTGCGGTGGCTTGCAAGCAGCTTTAGAAGTTCGAATTGCGCGTAGTTCGTATCCTGAAATTCATCGACGAGGATATAATGGAAGCGCTCCTGGTAGCGCTTGAGGACAGGTGGGTGTTCGCGCAGCAGCTTCAGCGTCAGCGTGATCAGGTCGCCGAAGTCGGCGAACCCATGCTCGGCAAGGAGGAGCTGGTACGCCTCGTACGTTTCAGCGAGCTCATTCTGATCGGCCGCTTCCTCCACTCGGAGCGTATGCTCCTCCAAGTCTGCACCGGTTGCCGCTTCAGCGGACAAGCGATGCGCGTAGGCGAGATACTCCTCCGGGGTGATGTCCTCATCTTTGGCGCGCGAAAACAATGTGAGGATCGCCGACAGATGCTTGACCGGGTTACCGAGCGGGCGGAATCGCTTGAGCGGGAGTTCGAACAGATGGTCCTTGAGGAAGATCACCTGTTCGGCCTCGGTCAGGATGCGGTAATCGGGTGACATGCCGATCAAGATCGCATTTTCGCGCAGGATCGAATCGCAGAACGAATGAAACGTGCCGATGCGCGCCTCGATGTAGCCGTAGGGAACGAGAAGATCGACTCGCTCCTCCATCTCCGCCGCTGCGCGTTCGGTGAACGTGAGGGCAAGTATTTCCGCCGGCCGCGCCTGCTTTTCCGCAATCAACCACGCGATCCGGCGTGTGATCACGGTCGTTTTTCCCGTTCCGACGCCAGCGAGGATGAGCAACGGGCCGCCGCCGTAGGTGACTGCGGCACGCTGTTGTTCGTTCAGGTTGGATAGGAGGTTATCACTCATTCTGGTGAGAGTATAAGAGAACCGGCGGGAACGGGCAACGGCGCACGTAACGATATGTCCACGTGCGTTGCACTTGCAGTGATAGAAGCAAGTGC
>CAZBSW010000089.1:0-5830 GCA_964494835.1 uncultured Thermotogae bacterium | reverse complement strand
CGTAACGATATGTCCACGTGCGTTGCACTTGCAGTGATAGAAGCAAGTGCTGCGCGCGCGACGATATGTCCGCACGCGGTGCACTTGCAGTGATAGAAGCAAGTGCGGCGCATGCAGCGATATGTCGTGCGCCGGGTCTGTAGCCGGCTTGGGGTAGCAGAATGAAAAGAAAGGAATCGAGCCGATTTGAGATGCGAACAAGAGAGGTTTGCTGTCAGGGTAATGAATTGCCACCAGCTGTCCTTCGCATTAGTATGGAACCCTTGAGGGGGGCGTGCTTTTGTGTTTGAACGCGGGAGGACGAACTTATGGACAACCACCAACGAAGACTCGCAGCCATCCTGCTCACCGACATGGTTGGCTACAGCGCACTCATTCAGACCGATGAATCACTCGCCCTTTCCCTACTTGAAGAACACAACCGCCTGTTGCGCGGGTTCTTCTCACGGTATGACGGGCGTGAGGTAAAATCGACAGGCGACGGGTTTCTTGTCGAATTCGCGAGCGTTCTCCAGGCGGTCGAGTGTGCAATCGCCATTCAAAAGGGCGTGAACGATCGAAATCAGTCGCGGCCGCTCACACAGCGGTTCGATATCCGCATCGGCATCCACCTGGGCGACCTGGAATTCCGCGATGGCGACGTGTTGGGAGACGGAGTGAATATCGTCTCCCGCGTCGAGCCACTCGCCGCCGCCGGCGGGATTTGCATTACGAGGCAGGTGTACGACCTGGTGCGAAACAGGGTCGATGTGCCGCTTGCAAGCATCGGCACACCGCCGCTCAAGAACATCAACACCCCAATCGAGATCTATCGACTGATCCTCCCCTGGCTCGCCCCCGACCGGTTTGTCGGGATGCCTGTCGCGGTATCAGGCACAGGTCCGACCGTGCAGTCGGGCGGTGCGCAAAGGGAGGATGACCGGCGATCGCTCGCCGTCCTTCCGTTTGCCGACCTCAGTCCCAACCACGATCATGAGTACTTCGCCGAGGGGATCACCGAAGAACTGATCGATGCGTTCGCGCGCATCGGCGGGCTGAAGACGATCTCGCGCACTTCGGTGTTTGCCCTTAAAGGTAAGGGCCTTGATGCCTTCGAGATCGGCCGTAGGCTGGGAGTAGACGCGGTGCTCGAGGGGAGCGTACGCACGCTCGGCGACCGCCTGCGCATCAATGCGCAGTTGATCAATACCGCCGACCACGGTCACCTGTGGGCGGAGCGGTATGATCGCAAGATGGGAGATGTGTTCGCTATCCAAGAGGGGATCGCACAGGCGATTGTCGATACCCTCAAGCCACAGCTGATGCCGGATGGAGACGGAAAACTGGTCGACCGCCCGTGCTGTGATCCGGACGCGTTTAACCTCTATCTCAAGGGCCGCTATTTCAGCGGCAAAGGGTCGGGAGAATCGTACCGGAAGGCGGTCCATTACTTCGAGTCCGCGATAAGAATCGCACACGACTACGCGCCGGCGTATGGTGGCCTGGCCAACGCGTACGTCCAGCTTGCCTCGCAGGGGCATCTCCTTCCCGACGAGGGGTATCCCAAAGCGCGTGCTGCCGCGGAACAGGCGCTCCGGTTCGACGATCAAGTGGTCGAGGCCCATCTCGCGATCGCCGCCGTTCACCAGCTCTACGACTGGGAGTGGACAAAAGGGGAGGAAGCACTGCGGCGGGCAATCGAGATCGAGCCGGGAAACGCGCCTGCCCACTACTCCTACTCCCTCTATCTCCAGATCATAGGAAGGATCGATGAGTCGATCGCCGAGGCCAAGCGGGCGCTGGAGCTTGATCCGCTTTCCCTGATGGTCAACCGAAATCTCGGATTTGTCTTCTACTTCGGCCGACGTTACGCCGAAGCGATTGCAGCCCTTGAAAAGACGCTCGAACTCGACTCGGCGTTCCCGATCACGCACGAGATCCTTGGTGAGGCGTATCTGCAGAGTGGCGATATGGAGAAAGCGGCGGCCGCGTTCGAGAAGGAAACCCACCCGGTCTTTCGCCTCTCCGGTGAGGCGCTGCTGCACGCCATGGCGGGGGACAAGGACGAAGCGGGTCGGATTCTCGATAGAATCATCGCCGAGTATCGGACCGTCGCCGCCTATCAGGTAGCCCAGATCACGTGCCTCCTCGGCGAGAACGAGCGCTCGTTTGAGTGGCTAGAACTAGCTCGTCGGCAGCGCGATCCCGGTTTGACATTGCTTAAGGTCGATCCGCTTCTCGACGGCATCCGACAAGATCCGCGCTATCAATCCCTCCTCGCACGGTTCTATCTGGAGTCGTAGGCGGAGGCACACCGGCCGCATCATGCGGTAACTCATTTCAGATCGCGATAATCAGTGGGCTGGGTACATTTCTTGACAAAGACATAGTGTATTAGTATACTAGTGCACTATGACGGGACGAGATGACTGGCTCATAGATATGGATGCGGGTCCGATCTTCGTGCAGATCGCGGAGAACGTGCGTCGGTTCTTGGCAAGGGGAGATCTGACGGTGGGCGACAAACTCCCGTCGGCGCGCGATCTGGCGGCACGACTGAGCGTAAACCCGAACACCGTGATGCATGCCTATTCAGAGCTGGAAGTTCAAGGAGTGATTGAAACAAAACGGGGGCTGGGGACGTTCGTCCGCGAGGACGCGCCGGTGGAGACGATGCAGCAGGATCTCCTCAGATCGGCGGCGATGCGCTATGCGAACGAATTGCGGCGTCTCGGTGTTTCCGCGAAAGAGGCGATCGCCGTCCTGCAGGAGGTGTTGGATGCTGGCGAAACTTGACGGAGTGACCAAGCTGTACGGCAAGAATGAAGGATTGCGTGACTGCACGCTCGCGTTTCCCGAAGGTGAGGTCGTGGGTGTGCTCGGCCTTAACGGCAGTGGCAAGTCGACGATGCTGAAGCTTCTGGCAGGCCTGCTCTTCCCCACTGCCGGACGGGTGACAGTATTCGGGGGAGCGCCGCGGGCAAATCGGGCGCGTGTCGGCTATCTGGGAGAGAACGATGCGCTCTATACGTGGATGACGCCCGCGGACGCGGAGCGATTCATGTCCGGACTGTACGCCGATTTCGACGCTTCCCGTTACCGCGAGCTGCTCGACGTGCTCGCGGTGCCGCGGCGCAAGACAAAGGCGATGTCCAAGGGTGAACGTGGCCGTCTGCGGCTGGCGATGGCGCTGGCGCGTGACGTGAAATTGTATCTACTCGATGAACCGCTCGCCGGCATCGACCTGTTGTCACGGGAGAAGATTCTGACGTCGCTGGTTCGCGAATGGCATACCGATGAAGCGATCCTGCTCTCGACACACGAAGTAGCCGAGGCGGAGAGCCTGTTCGACCGGGTGCGGCTGCTGCGTCAGGGGCGTCTCGCCCTCGACGCGAGCGCCGAGGCGCTGCGCGGTGAAGGGAAGAGCGTGGTCGCTGCGGTCCGGGAGGTGCTCTCATGAGGAAATTCATGACACTGTTGTGGATTGAGTACCGGCGCAGCTGGGTGTGGGCCGCCGCCCTCATCGGCTCGCTCGCCTTCTGGGCGTGGGGGTTGCATCAAGTGAATGCAAGCAATATCGGCGAACAATTGGGGATTAGGGCCGGGCTGCTCGTCTTCGCCGCCGGCCTGGGAGGTTTGGTTCTCTGCTTCATGATCGGTCGCATCCGATCCGAGACGCGGCAGGGACAGTATCAAATCCTGCTCCTCACGCCGCCGGCCGGATATCTGCACGTTGCTGCAAGGTACGTGTTCGCGCTCGCCGTGGCTGCGATCTACTTCATGGGTATCGGGGGATTGGCGTGGTGGATTGTCGGGCACACCGGGCTGGTGCTCGACGCCGGGACAGTGGCGCAGCTTGTACTCGTGTGTCCGTTCTACGTGATCGGTCTCGTACTTATCCCGCTCTTGTCCTGGACGCTGCTACTAATGATCTTTGTCAGCGCCTATCGGATATCCGGTTCGGGGTGGATCCCAGGGACGGTGATGGTCCTCGGTTCGCCGTTTGTGCTTAGCTGGTACGGTGACTGGTTGATCCACATCAGCTACAGTCTGCCCGGCTGGCGGTTGTTCGAAACCGTGCGGGCGCTTGTTGCAAGCACGTCGTGGGGCGCCGAGATCGACACATCCGGCGTGACGGCCCTCCTTCTCCCTCAAGAGCCGCTGTGGGGGATGCTCCTCCTGGCGGTGGCAATGCTCGCGATCGCGGGCAGGATTTGGCAGGAGGTGGAAGGATGACGCAGGCATTCTTGATCGTGGTGAGAATACTGTTGCTTGTGCTGCTTGGCTATTGGGGATACCGCCTGTGGACGGGCACGATCAGTTGGACATCGCGGGGCGTGGCAGCCGTGTTTGTCGGCGCACTCGCCTGGCAGATAATCGGAGGGGGGTTGTAACGCCTCTCCAAAGAGGATTTACGGAGGAATCATGAGCAAGCGTAATCGTTGGCCGGTCGTGCTGTTTGTCGTGCCGGCGCTTGCCGCGCTGATTGCTCTTACGGCATGTACACCGAAAGAGATCGAGATTTGGGCGGAGGCTCATTCGCCCGCGGAGTCAGCGTCGGCAACGCGGAACGCATCGTTCCCGATCGCCGAAGTGTCGACGGTGTTGGATGTGGTATCGTCGAACGGAAGGATCACCGTGCGCGGTGCGGAAGGAATCGAGCAGGTGAGCGTCATTGCCACCCTCCACTCGCGCGGTGACACAGTCGAAGAGGCGAATGAACGTGTGGGAAAGATCATCATCCACATGACACAGGATAACGGACGAATCACGCTCCGATACGACGGGTCCGAGCAGGCAGAAGACATTCGCCGCTTCAGCGGCGTCGGCTTTCAAGTGACTGTTCCGGTGCGTGCGGACGTCGATCTAACCACGAGCAACGGATACATCGAGGTAGCGGGCGTTGTCGGATCGGTCGTCGCCGACACGAGCAACGGTCAGATCGCGCTCACCGGCTGCCAGGGGGAGTTCCGACTCGACACGAGCAACGGGGAGATACAGTTGCAGGACGTGGACGCAATGGTCGATGCAGAAACGAGTAACGGCGCTATCATCTTCCGCGGGCGACTACTTCCGGGCACCCACCGGATGAATACGAGCAACGGGACGATCCAGGTAACGATCCCACGCGATCTGGCTATTCTCATCAACGCGGAGACGAGCAACGGAACCATCACGAGCTCATTGCCGTTTGTGGGAGACACCGAAGGAAATTCATGGTCGGCATCGCTCAATCCGCCGATCGCGGCTACTCTCACTCTCAAGACGAGTAACGGAGCGATCTCGATCGACGGCCTGCCGTAGCGAGGCGCGGCCCAAGACATCGTACCCCGGATCCGAGGTTTGCGAACATGGGACTCACAGACCGTCACGTGAGATGGCGGTCTCCTCTATTCGTGTTCCTGTCGGGTTGAATGAGTGGATAGACAGAAAGCGAACTGAAGCGTCAAGACCTCCTGTAGAGGCAGGACTATTTCACCTGTCCCATGTAACAGCTTGTTGAGTCTTGTTCTTTGTGCTCTTCGTGGTTGATCTCTTGACTACGTTCCGTGCGAACTTCACGGCGAGAGTCAATGGCTACTCGACTTGGCATCGGACTTCTTGTTGCAACGCCACTTGACGTGTGTAGCGGTTGTGAATAGGTTTGTTTATCATCCGGTCGGTTCTTGATGAGGGGATGGGGCCGCTAGCAACATCAACAGCCAATGCGCGTTCATATCCGCGAAACGGCGAAGGAAGTCGAAGGTGCAATCAATGGTCTTGGTGATAATGGTTGCTGTGGGCGGCGCGGTGGCGATCAGCCTGCAGTCACTCTTTTCGGGTGTGATCGGAACCAAGCTCGGCATTCTAG
>CAZBSW010000088.1:0-7779 GCA_964494835.1 uncultured Thermotogae bacterium | reverse complement strand
TTCCTTCAGTTTCTACCCTAACGCCAAGATTGCTCGTAGAAAAACTCGATGCCATGAGAGGATATGAACTGTGGCGGGCGACCGCTTTCACCATCGGATACCTGCGCGCCGCTGGTGTTCCACTCGGAAGTGTGTCCCTCGCCTTCGAGCATCAGACAACCTATGTAGCAACAGCTGGCGACACTTGGGAGACGGTCTCACAGAAGGTTCTTGGGGATAAGGATCTGTGGCCGATCATCATTTTGCTTAACCGCAACCGTACCATTCACGGAGAGTTCCCACCGATAGGAACGGTACTTCGCGTACCTGTGCCAATCGAGAAGTAATTGATACGGGAGATGCTATCGTTGCGATGCCTTTTTTGTTGATGTTATCATGTATGATAGATGCCACTAGAGATCAATGCGGGTTTGCATGGAGACCTAGATGTTAAGGACTTTGATTATCGTTTGCCTTACATCGATCGTTGTTCTTCTCTCTCTTTCCGCAACTACTTCAGCAATTACGTGGGGGATCGTCGTCGGAGTCGCTTCCTACGCAGATCCTCGCATCGAGGATCTGACGTATGCAGCGACGGACGCAATCTCCTTTGCTCAATCGCTGCAGGAGCAAAGCGACGTATCCCCGTCACGAATCACCCTGCTCACCGATAGCAAGGCGACACGAACGGCGATCGAGCAAGTCTTTTCTGAAATCGCCACCGTATCGAGACCGGAGGATACAGTCATCGTCTATCTGTCCGGCCATGGGGCGAGCATCCCGGACACCAACGGCGACGAAGCAGATGGGGACGGGAACGATGAGGCCTTCCTCCCCTATGACGCAACGAAGGGGGACCCCTCTTCCTATGTCATAGACGATGACCTGGGAAAATGGATTGCATGTATCTCTGCCGAGAAAGTGGCCCTATTCCTCGATTCCTGCTACAGTGGCGGTCAGGCGCGGGCAATCGACGCCGCATCTCTTGGAAACAAAGGGCCTTACGACTCTATCGCCAAAGACGTTCTGACCGACGCCACTGCTGAACAACGACGAGAGATCCTCGCCGCCTGCCAACCATCCGAGATGGCCTGGGAGAATCGTGGACTGCAGCACGGTGTATTCACCTACTTCGTCCTTCAGGGAATGGCCGACAACTCCGCCGATACGAGCGGCGACGGGGCGGTCTCCTTCCGTGAGCTTGGCGCATATGTGACTGATAAGCTTGCATCTTGGTCCAAAGGGCGTGTGGAGAAGCAACAGCCGGTGGTCGAAGGGCCGGACGAAGACAGTGTGGTGATTGTCCCCGACATCAACGACCGCTGCTACACCCGACTTGTTGCCCATTACCCATTCGACGGCAATACCGATGATGTGGTAGGCGGAAGGAATGGGACCAATCACGGGGCTGAGAACGCCCCCGGGATTATCGGTCGGGCTTACGAATTCGATGACGATCCTGTACACAACACGTACATTGTCAGCGACTGCTTTGAGCCGGGAGCAGGGCCTTTCGCCGCCTCTGTATGGTTCAAAACGGATGAAATCAGTCCGAGCGGACGGATATTCTCCACGCACAACACAGACAACTGGTACGCCCCGACATATGAACTGTTCATGACGACAGATGGAACGTTGATTTTCCGCACGAATGATGCTCCTAAGCTACACCGGCAGGATCTCCCTACCGAGAATTACGCGTGGAACGATGGGCAGTGGCACTTCGTCGTAGTCGAGCGGGATACCGACGGGAGAAAGGACCTGTGGGTCGACGGCGCGCTGGAGGCAAGTGAGTACTACTCTTCACAGGACATCCACTGTGGAAGCCAGCCACTGACGATCGGAGCCAGCGCATACTACAACTGGAGCTCTTCTCGCTCGTTCCGGGGGACGATCGATGATCTGAGAATCTACGAAGGTGTCCTCTCCGAAGACGATATCAGGGGCCTCTTTGCCGATGGATTTCCCGAGCAGGCGGTTTCTTTCCCCGACCCGCAGCTCGAGAGGGCGATCAGGGAGATTGTGCACCGCCCAATCGGACCGATACTCAATGTCGATCTCCTGGGGATAAAGGAGGTTGACCTGTCCGGACGCGGGATCCGTGATCTGACCGGACTCGAATACTGTCGGGACATGAAGGTACTGACGATCAACGATACGCAGATTACCGACTTTTCACCGATATCGGCGATGCGCGGTCTGACCTGGCTTTACCTGGAAGACAACGGCATAACTCATATCTCGTTTCTGGCCGATCTACGCACACTTCAGATCCTCGATCTCACAAACAATGACGTCACAGATCTTAGCCCTATCTCTGGTTTGCCCATGCTGTGGAAGCTTTTTCTATCGAACAACGATGTCACATCGCTCGTACCCCTGCCGGAGGGTAGGGAGTTCTACCTGGCTGGAAATGCCATAACATCCCTGGACGCACTTGCTGATTCGCCCAAACTGCGGATTCTGGATATCGATGGTAACTGCATATCGGATCTCTCGCCGCTGGCTGAGTCTCCCTCCTTGAGGGATCTTGTTCTTTCTAACAACGAAATCACGAATCTGCAATCACTTGTTGACAACCAAGGAGTCGGCAAGAACGACATCATCGATTTGCGCGGTAACCCGATCGACACATCTCCTAGCTCAGCAATCGCCCAACAAATCGAACAACTGCGTGCCCGTGGGGTAATTGTTACTGCCAAGTGACGGGTACATGAACAGAGCTCCTCTTATCATACCCGCCCCTCCTCAATTGAACGGATGTTTTCATGATATCAGCTCATCTTTTCCACCGTTGATGGTCACCCATACCTAACTGAGCTCATCGGTTAACAGCGTTCACTATCTCGTTAGCCAGGTTTCCCCTGAGCGTTCGCTAGAAATAAGCTGTTTTTCGCAACAAATATAGTGAGGGGAAATGATGAGTGGAGATGGCACGTTTGGAGGAGAGGAGCACGCAATGGAGTACTTTGACAACACGGCATTCGAACGGTTGCTGTGGGAGACGCTCGCATCTCATCTGTCGAACGGGGGAGACTTGCCCCCATTTCCCACAGCGCCACAAAGAGTGGCAAGGTCCCCTGTTGGGGGAAAGGAGGGACTCCATCACAATCTCATGGCTGCGACAAATATAGACACTGTGCTGCGGGAGTGTTTGGAGACCGCGCTCTCGTCTCCGGACATCATTTGGGGAGCAGGCTATGTCGTCGACGATCGCATGGGGGGATTGAGACTTGTTTCCGAAGAACGCATTCCGGCAGGGATCCTTCCCAACATCCGCTACTACTCTGAGAAGTCAAAACTCAGCCTACATGTAAGAGATGGTCATCCGGTGTACCTGACGCGAACCGGCGACAGTGCCGATGATGTATACTCGCTAGCCATACTCCCAATCGTGTACAACAACAAAGCCGTCGCCTGCTTGACGCTTGCGTCGGACTCACAAGTTGGTATCTCGCAGCGGACGAGACATGCGATCGAAGAGATTGCGGCCTATGGTGCGATCGTCATCGCGCGTATTTACGTCGAACAGCGGCTGGAGCAGATAAGACAGAAGCAAGAACAGGCGCTTACTTCTCTCATTCACTCGCTGAAGACACCGCTCGCGATCATACAAGGATACATCGAACTACTCATGGATCTGCCGAAAGAAGCAGGTGAATCACCCCATCGAGATGTGATCCTTGGTAAGATCGTGTCACGCGGCAAGCGTGTCTCATCGTTCATCACCGATCTGCTGGAACTGGAAGCGATGGAGACGGGAGCGATTCACCCCGAAGACGAGACCTTTTCTCTCGCCAGACTCCTAATGGAGATTGTCAAGAACATAGAACCCCCGGAGGAGCAAGACCGGATTGCTCTCAGTGTCTCAGAGAATGAAGATGTAATCGTCGCCGACAGGGCGTTGATCGCCCGCGCTTTTCTGCACTTGATAACAAACGCGGTCAGGTTTTCCTCTGAGAAGATCACGCTGCAGGTGAAGACCACCGTTGAGCACGTAGTCGCAGAACTCGTGGATCGCGGTGTGGGGATAGCGTCTGATGAGCTGTCACACATCTTCGAGCGTTTCTATCATTCCCCATTCCTTCCTTCAGGTAAGCCCAACCCAGGCGCGGGCCTCGGCCTCACGATCGCAAAGCGGATCGTCGAATACTATCACGGCAATCTGAGCGTCACTTCCATCCCCGCCCAGGGATCGCGATTCACCGTTTCTTTGCCGCGTGCTGTGTAATCATAGGGGCAATCCACCATCGGCGTTTGTTGCGTATATTCTCTCAACGCTCGTTTTCTGCAATGATCGTATCTTTCTCCATCTACGTTCCAGCAGGAGTGTTGATCGGTTGCATTCTTACGCTCAATCGGCGGGCGTCAAGAGAGGGGCAGCACATGCGGGGTTCAATTCGCAAGTTGATCTTTTCCTGATTACACGTACAATTCCGGTTTTGGAGGGATTGATGTTGATATTTTCCCTGATGCTTATTGCCTCATACCTGTTGGGGGCGATACCGACGGCCGTGATCGCCGGCAAGATCTTGCGGGGGATCGATATCCGCGACTTTGGAAGCGGAAACGCAGGTGCAACGAATACCTGGCGCGTCCTTGGATGGAAGGCAGGCGTGGTCGTTCTTGCACTGGACGCCTGCAAAGGCGCGGCAGCAGCTACCGTGATTCCGCTTCTCTCAAGCGGACAAATGCCGGTCGACCAAACAACGATCCCCGTCATTTGTGGGATCGCCGCGGTCATTGGACACGTATTCCCCGTCTATACCGGATTTCGCGGCGGCAAAGGTGTAGCGACGGGAGCAGGAATGCTCTTTGCCATCGCCCCAATCCCGATGGGAATCGCACTAGGAGTGTTCGGACTTGTCGTGACCATCACCGGTCACGTGTCTGCAGGGTCACTTCTCGGTGGAATATCTGTTCCGATAAGCATTCTTCTTATCGATTGTTTCTCAAGCGCGCACTACAATCCTCTCATCCTTGGACTCACATCCGCCCTTGCCTTGTTCATCATCTTCACTCATCGCAAGAACATCATTGAAATCATTCGCGGACGTGAACGATCATTCCCGCAGGCGAAGATCTGGAAGCGGTTGCTTCATCGTTAGTCTGCGAACGATTCAAGCGGTCACAGCACCCGTCTATCGCGGTAAATCCCGGTATAGAACGGTGTTTGACGTAAGACAGATCGGACGCTAAAATCCTTAGCGAGTTAGTAAGGAGAAGATCGTGGAAAAGGATCCTTTACGGGATTTACGCAATAGAAATCTGCGTAACATCGCGCTGATTACGGTCATCGTGATCATCGCCCTGATTGTATTCCAGTCTTGGTTCGGCGGGAACCGAACACAGAACGAGGTAAACTACTCACTCTTCCGTACCATGGTACAGAACGGCCAGGTTGCCTCGATCACGATAAAGGATAATCAAGGGAGGGGGGTGGCGGGCGATGGGAGTAAGTTCATCGTCGAGCTACCGGATGATAAGACCCTGTACGAACCGCTCCTACGCGACAACAATGTGCAGATAAAATACGAGCCGCCTTCAAGCAGCAGTTGGTTCCTTTCGATTCTGATGTCTATTTTGCCCATCGCACTGTTGATCGCCGTTTGGATATACATCATGCGCCGGACCCAAAGCGGTGGAGCGCTGTCATTCGGCCAATCAAAGGCGAAGCTCGTCCATCCGGAGACCACACGCGTCACGTTCCTCGATGTGGCGGGAATCGATGAGGTGAAAGAAGAAGTCGAGGAGATTGTCGACTATCTCAAAGATCAGAAGAGATTCGCCCAACTCGGCGCTGAAATCCCTAAAGGCGTCCTGCTTGTGGGTGCACCGGGGACGGGTAAGACGTTGCTTGCCAAGGCGATCGCCGGCGAGGCGCACGTCCCGTTTTTCTTCATCAGCGGATCGGACTTTGTGGAGATGTTCGTCGGTGTCGGAGCGGCGCGGGTGCGGGATATGTTTGAGAAGGCGAAGGCGAGTGCACCGTGTATCATATTCATCGATGAGATCGATGCAGTGGGCCGTAAGCGTGGTGCCGGCCTCGGCGGCGGTCATGACGAACGGGAGCAGACCCTGAACCAACTGCTCGCCGAGATGGACGGATTCCAGCCGAACAAGGGGATCATCATGCTCGCGGCGACGAACCGCCCCGATGTCCTCGATCCGGCCCTCCTCCGCCCGGGCAGATTCGATCGACGGATCACCGTGCCGCGGCCGGAACTAAGAGGGCGGGAAGAGATCATCAAGGTTCATCTGCGTGGCAAGAGCGTGTCGCCCGACGTTGATCCATCCGTCCTCGCCCGGCAGACGCCTGGTTTTGTCGGCGCTGATCTTAAGAACCTTTGCAACGAAGCCGCGTTGCTTGCCGCCCGCAACAACAAGAGCGTCATCGAGATGGTCGACTTCGAGGAAGCCACGGACCGAGTCATCGCCGGCGTGCGCCGCAAGGGGATCATCCTCTCTAGTGAGATCCGAGAGCGGATCGCCTATCACGAGTCCGGCCACGCCCTCCTGGGACGGCTGCTCCCAAAGGCGGATCCGGTACACAAGATTTCCATCATCCCCCGCGGAGACGGGTCTCTCGGTTTTACACTGCAGCTTCCGCTGGAAGAGAAATACATCGTCTCCGAGGAGGAACTGAATGACAAACTGATCACGCTGTTCGGCGGACGCGCCGCTGAGGAACTCGTGTTCAACGATCTCACAACCGGTGCCTATGACGACCTCAAGCAGGCAACGAAATTGGCTAAGCGGATGGTCGTTGAATACGGGATGAGTGAGAAGCTCGGACCGATCAGCCTGGCTCGCGATCATGTCGACGTTTTCCTCGGCGAGGAGATCGTAAAGAGCAACGAGCAATCCGAGCAGCTCTCGTCGCTCGTCGACAACGAGATGCGTGGCTTGATCAACCGTTCCTACGAGACGGCGAAGGATCTCCTCGGGAAGAACCGTTCCATTCTCGATCGGCTGGCAAGTACCCTCCTCGAGCGCGAAATCATCGCAGGGAAGGAATTGGAGCAGCTATTCGCATCCCTGATTCCGGCTCCCGCCGCCTGAGCCCAGTGCAAGACAAAGGCATCGTAATCCTGGGAGCAACCGGGTCGATCGGTACGCAGACCCTTGATGTGATTGAGCGCCTCAACGCAATCGGTCATGGATATCGCGTCCTCGGTCTCTCCGCAGGTGGGAACACCGATCTATTGACCGAGCAGATCGAACGTTTCTCGCCCGTAGCAGCAGCGGTTGCTGATGAAGCGAGGGCCGATCTGCTCAGTCGACGCTTCCCTGATCTGGCTGTCTTCTCCGGAAGTGAAGGGTTAGAGGAACTTGCACGTGTAGACGGCGCGGATGTGGTGGTGAACGCCCTCGTCGGTGCGATCGGTCTCGCTCCGTCGCTTGCCGCTCTCTCCGCCGACCGGACACTGGCGCTTGCTAACAAAGAGAGCTTAGTGATCGGCGGTGAGCTGGTCACCGATCTGGTACGCAGGCAAGGAACAACGCTCCTTCCGATCGACAGCGAGCATAATGCTCTGTTGCAGTGCATGCGCGCAGGTAAGCACGATGAAATCGAGCGCGTGATCATCACCGCATCGGGTGGGCCTTTTCTCCACACGCCGCTTGGGAAATTGGAAACGATGACCGCCGCGGATGCCCTGCGTCACCCAAATTGGGAAATGGGGAAGCGGATCACGATAGATTCCGCAACGATGGTGAACAAGGCGTTCGAGGTAATAGAAGCTCACTACCTGTTCGATCTTCCCTATGAGAAGATCACGCCCCGTATCCATCCTCAGT
>CAZBSW010000087.1:0-7852 GCA_964494835.1 uncultured Thermotogae bacterium | reverse complement strand
TGCTGATGAGGCCATGGCCGCCATCAAGCGGTTTGTCGATCTTAAGAGGATGAACATGGCCGTAATCGGTCCAGAAGCGCAGATTGAGGTGGTGGAGGCAGTGTGCTAGAATCATCTCATCATGCCGATACCTAATGCGATCTATCCGGGTAGTTTCGATCCGATAACCTATGGTCATATCGATATCATTCGGCGTGCGCGAAAACTCTTTCCTCATCTGGTGATCGCTATCGTCGCCAATCCGAATAAGCAGCCGCTTTTCTTGGTTGGTGAGCGGGAGCAGATCACACGCGATGCCCTGGAAGAAATGGAGATAGCGGGCGTAGAGGTGATCAGCTACTCGGGGTTGTTGATCGATTGTGCGCGCCAGATTGGTGCCGATGCCGTTGTGCGTGGACTGCGAGCCAACTCGGATTTCGACTACGAGTTTCAGATGGCGCTTACCAATCGGGACTTGGATTCACATCTTGAGACGGTCTTCTTCATGACCGCCGGAGAGTATAGTTTCCTCTCTTCATCGATCGTCAAAGAGGTTAAGCGGCTTGGCGGAGATGTCAGCTCGTTCGTGCCAAAGAGCGTTGAAGAGGCACTGGCACGCAAGTTCGCAGCGCTTGATAGGACGGACTAACGTTTCTTGTGTCGCGACTCTAACGATCGCCATGTGATTCTAGGCAACATGACGATTTTCACCACCTGGCAGCGTACAGCGGCATGGCGTGCTAATTGACATAGTTGTTGTTCGTAAACCAGTCAACGGCCTTCCGCAGGGCTTCTCTCGGCTCGGTTTGCGGTAGCCCTAGCTCACGAACTGCTTTGCTCGAGTCGTAGTACATCTTGTGAGCCGACATGCGTATCGTATCCGGTGTCATCCGCGGAGTGCCCTTGGTAATTCGGCACCAGGCGGCGTTGAGGTAGGATATCATGAGAAGCGGGTGGTACGGCAATCGCACCCGAGGCGCGGGGATGCCCGTGATCAGGGATAGGTCCTTCAAGATCTCGCCCATTGTCATATCCTTTCCGCCGAGGATGTAACGTTCGCCCGCTCGCCCCCGCGCGGCGGCGAGGACATGCCCCTGTGCGACAACACTTACATCAACGACGTTCATGCCGGTATCGACATATGCCGGTAGACGATGGTTGAGGAAGTCGACGATCATCTGGCCGGTGGGAGTCGGTTTGATATCGCGCGGGCCTACCGGGAAGGAGGGGTTGACGATTACGACGTGCAGGCCGCAATGGGCAAATTCGAGGGCGACCTGCTCGGCGGCATACTTGCTCTTCTTGTACGTCCCGATGATTCTTCTCGGATCGACCGGAGTCTGTTCGTTCACCGGTTCTTCACCGCTGGGAACGGCGAGCGCAGCGACCGAACTCGTGTGAACAACGCATTCGACTCCGCCATCGAGTGCGGCCTGAAGGACGTTTCGGGTGCCGTCCACGTTCACTCTTTCAACGAGTCCACGGCACGGAACCCAGAACGAGTAGAGAGCAGCGGCGTGGAAGACGTGCGTGCACCCGTGCATGGCGGTGCGAACAGAATCGATTTCGGTTACATCACCGACCGCGATCTCGATCGGAAGGCCGGAAAGATTGGCCGTATTTGCACCGGTACGTACAAGGCAACGCACTTTGTATCGAGCGGCGAGTAAGGCTCGTACGATACTTGAACCGATGAATCCCGTTCCTCCAGTCACCAATGCCTTCACTGCGACTCCTCCTCGTCCTTGAAGTCGGATGCTTGTAAGAGTGTGCGTGATTGTCCGGGCGGGAGGGAAGAATGGGCGAAGCAGGGCTCGAACCTGCGACCTTTCGGATGTGACCCGAACGCTCTCCCAACTGAGCTATTCGCCCGATTCGTTGATAATCCTATTCTAGCGGCCGCGCACTGGCTAATCAAGCATCGAATTGAGCGTTCTCCAGCATGTCGGAGAGGCTTTCCCCCGCGCGCTTACGCGTTATCTCCACCAGTCCCAAGCCGGTCAAGTCGACAAAGTCGGCTGATATACGATCCTTCTTCAGTTCTTCTTTGACCTTTTCAATCAGAAGTTGTTCGTTGTGTGGATTATCCATATCGACGAAATCAACGACGATGATCCCGCTCATCTGACGCAGACGGAGCTGACGTGCAATCTCCTGTGCCGCTTCGAGGTTAGTGTTGAGAATCGCGGCCTGTTGATTCCGGTGCTGGACGTCACCACCGGTGTTGACATCAATTGCGATCAGGGCCTCTGTCTCATCGATTACCAGTGATCCGCCACCGGTAAGTGGGACGCGATTCGTCTGCGTTTCCTGGATTTGTTCCTCTATACGATAGCGCTGAAAGAGCGGCTCTTTATCGTGATAGACGTGAACGCGTTCTTTGTAGTCTTCCATGTGCATGTAATCAAGGAAATAGTTGATTTTCTCGCAGAAGAACTCAGAATCAACGACTACCTCGTGTATATCTGGAAGCAAGCGATCGCGAAGTATCGTCTGTACAAGCCCCATTCCCTTATATAGAAGCTGTGGCGCTGACGAGGCGCGTGCGGCGGATTCGATCCCTTCCCAGGTACGCGCCAACAGTTCGTAATCTCTCTTGAGCTCATTGACGGTTGCCCACTGCGCGCTGGTGCGGGCGATCATCCCTTCGCCATCTTTCTTCAGCTCGCGTGCGACGCGGCGGAGACGGCGCTGAGTGCGTACGCTCTCAATCCGGCGTGATACGCCCAACCTATCCTCTGTGGGGAGGAAGACCCAGAACCGTCCCGGGAGGCTGATCTTGGTCGTCCCCTGTGGGTTCTTCGAACCTATTCCGCCGCGGCGCACCTGCAGAGTAAGCGTCTGTCCGGGCCGCAGCAGCTTGTTTATGGGGGCGGCACCGTGCCATGGTTTGAACCCCTTCTCGATCAGCAGCTTGTCGTTTAACTCCCCCCTCGACAAGAACAGGCTTTTCTTCTCGCCGACGTTTACGAACGCCGAACCAAGACCAGGGAGGACATCCTCCACCTTGCCCTTGTAGATGTTACCAACGATGTTTTCATGCGTCGGATGGGCATAGTAGATCTCCATCAGCCGGCCATCTTCCAATATCGCTACCCGCGTCCGTTTTACATGCCTCTCGGGTGTGTCGACCGTGATCAGAATACGTATTCCTTTGATTTTGTCACCTGCTTTCTCTCATTGAGTCCTGCCAATATGGTGGCGTACTTCCTGTCCGTTTCGGGGATTGTGATATCGGGTGCGATCTCCACAAGAGGCACCAGAACAAAGCGTCTTTCGTGCATGCGCGGATGAGGGATCTCAACGTCGGCATCGCGATAGGCCCGCCCTTTGTACAGCAAAATATCGATATCGAGCTGGCGCGGGCCAAAGCGAACGGTCTGTCCCCTTCCCGCTTGTCGTTCAATGCGTTTTCCCAAGCGGAGAAGATCGCACGGCGAGAGCTCCGTCTTTATCGCGATGACCATATTCAAGAACCACGGTTGATCAGCAAAATCGACCGGTTCGGTCTCGTACAACGAGGAGCGGCGAACGATCCTCACTCCTGCTTCCTTAAGCAGAAGAAGTGCTGTCTCGATCTGCACCCGCCGATCTCCGAGGTTTGATCCCAATCCGAGAAAGACGAGATCATTGTCCATCATGCCCGCTCTTTCTCCAGTTCTATCGCTGCACATCTCACTCTTCCCAATCCCAACGGGGCTAGTTTCTCCACGCGCACGGCGGCCTTCTTGATGCGAGGGAATCTCTCCAGAAGGGTGTCGGCGATCTCATCGGCGAAGGACTCAATGAGAATATGATCTCTTGCCCGATTGACATCGCGAACGACCTTCACCATCTGTCTGTAGTCGATGGTCTCCTCTAATCGATCACCGCACAGCGCAGTCCGAAAATCACCCTCAACGCTTATATCGATCAGAAAACGGTTCCCCTTTGTCCGCTCTACATCAAGGTATCCGTGAAAACCGATGAGTTCGATCCCCGAAACCTCGATACGTGCGCTTGTAACCTTGTTTTTCATTCTCTTATTTACCGGCGATAACTCATCTTCTGTTCCGTCATTGTGCCCTGCCGAGCGTTCGCAGATCTCCAACACGCATGAATAGACCGATGATCGATGCGGCGAACGCCAGGCGGTTGGTCCTCACCCTCTCATCCACTGGTTTGCCCGTGACGACTGACTTGACGTACCGATCGATCGGTTCCTGCAACATGGTGAATTGGTCAATCGCCTGTGCGTATTCCCGATGCTGGATGAAGTGATCGATCTTCCCCTCCGCCTTCAGATACTCTCGCCATAGTGTGCGTTCTGCTTCAGTTGCAAACAGGGCCGGATCAAACTTTTCCCCCTCTGCGGAGACGCCGCTTTTCGTCAACTGCTCGATCGACTCCGCCAATCTCTGAAATACCTCTTTGTCCTGTGCGGCGACCAATGCCTTTGCGCACAGGAAGGTGCGGTACACATTACCCCTCGTCGAAGGGGCGATCGCAGTTGTGACGTCCCGGGCGATCCCATGCTCCGTCTCAAGGAAGCGCGACAATTGCTCATGTAGGTAGCTTGTTACCTCCTTTGATTTCGTCTTTCCGTCTGTCGTTCGATATCGCTCCTCTATCCGCTGCAATAAGGCAAACAGATCGATGTCGATTCCCTCGTCGATCATGAGCCGCAAGAGGGCATCGCATCTGGAAGTTGCCCAAGTCTGGTCCTGCACATTCGCTCGCTGCCCGACGACAATCGCTGTGACGATATCATCCAATCTGTCAGCGATCGCAACGGCAAGGCTCACCTCTGAGAGGTGTTGTGTGTCAGACGCAATTGGGAGGGTGCGAGCTTCGATCGCCTGGCAAACCGCTGCCGGTTCGGCATCGAACCGTGCATAGATCGCGCCGGCGGCACCTTGCAGCGAAGGGAACGCTAGCACAATATCGGTGACCAGGTCCGCTTGGCAAAGAAAGGCGGCTCGATCGACCAAAGACGGATCGGCCTTAGCAGACGGCGCGATCTCACTTGCCAAGGCCCGCAGGCGCTCCATCCTGTCCCAGAGTGAGCCAATGCCATCCCTATGTGGAACGTCTCGCAGCGTATGCACGTATTCGGCCAACGGCCGTTTCCTGTCCTCGGTGAAGCAGAACCAACAGTGTGATAGCAACGAATAGACGGTGCTCTTGAGGCCGCTTCGTACGGACTCCTGATCGACGCTTCCGTCGGCGACACTGGCGAACCTTGTCCCGCCATTGTCGATCGATCTGAGTGGCACGAATCCCTTGCTTTGCAAGGCTGCGATTGCGAATTCATGTGGAAGATCGGGAAAATCATTCGGCAAGTCCCACGTGAAGAGCTGCGGGTATTCTACTGCAGCCGCGATCTCATCCAGCGGCGATCTGTCGATCGAGGCCGGTTCATCGCTCTCTTTGATTGCCGCCTCCATGCCGTCCTTCACCATCTTCAATCTCTCCTCTGGATCAACGATAACAGAAGCAGACTTAAGGGCGGATCGGTATTCTGAGACGGAAGAAAGGGTAATGGCAGCTGAGGGATGGAAGCGATGGCCGCGCGTGATGCGGTCTGAACGTACGTTTCCAATGCTGATGGGAATGAGCTCTCCATCGTACAGAGCGACGAGCCACCGGACCGGCCCGACGGCGAAACCGGACGGCGCTCCTTCCCAATACGGAGCGGAAACGGGAGTGAGATCTGCCGTAATGCGGAGAAGTATCTTCGTGAGACATTCGATCGGGTCCCCTTGCTCCACTCCACTGAGATCGTTAGCCAGCAGCACCAACCGGCGCGGCGTGTAGTAGGCGTGCATCTCGCTGCAGGCAACCGTCCCATGCCGAAGCTCCTCCGTCGCCTGTTCCTCAAGGTGAGCCGCGAGCCGGGAAAGCGCGCCTACGGGCATCTCATCGATTCCGATTTCAAGCAGTAGGTTAGGCATGCTGAATCTCTAGGTACGCGTCCGCACATCGGTGCGCCAGTTGCGCTACTCTGTCGCGATGATCTGACAACTCGAGCGATGGCCGCTCACGTCGCGCGGCGAGTAGTTCTACAAGTCGCTGACACGCGAGGACGCAATCGTACGCAGGGATGAAAAGACCCTTGTTGATCGCTTCGTCGCACTCTATTGCGATCAGATCGATGATCGAGTTGATCCGCGTGACATCGGCGTGCTCACGAAGGTATGTGGCGCGCTGATCCTGCCCCAACATCGTGAGATCGTCCGTCTGTCCGATGTCTTCCCTTAGAAACACAAAGAGCGGTTCCAGATCATAGGTTGCCCTGATCGGTAACGGAGCGGGAGTGATATTGCCCACCTTGCGTAGGTAGACGATGCTCCCGATCCGTAGCCAATCGATCTGTACTTGCCAGCCGCATCCGTGCGCCGCCAGACATGGCGAATTCCAGGTTTCAGGGACAAGTCTGATGTCATGTCCTCCTGGGTCAATGCCCAACTCTTGCAGTCCGGCGAGATAGACGTCTTGCACTTCTCCGGCTTCCCCTTTCAGGATTACCTGGAAGCGACGATGAAGGCGGAAGCCGGGATGATGGCCGTAGGCGGTGAATCCGACGACCTCTTCCAGCTGGCACGCCCGCCATGCTCCTTCCCGCAAGGCGCCAAAGAACAAGGCTGGTGTAAGTCCGTCGTCAGCCAAGATGGAATAGGGGCTAACAGTCAGACACCCTTCAGCCTCCCAGAAATCCTGCAGGCGAAGGGTGATCGTTTGGGAGCGCATCCTACTTACCCCTTAACCGCTTCCTCCTTAGCCATTCCCACGAGTGCAGCGAACGTATCTGCGTCATGTACGGCGATCTCCGCGAGCATCTTACGATTTAGACCTATGTGGCGTCGTTCAAGGCCCCCGACAAAGGCGGAATAGGACAGACCGTTCTGTTCCGCGGCGGCACCGATTCTGGTTATCCACAGGCGGCGGAAGTCGCGTTTACGATTCCTGCGGTCGATGTAACTATTGCGCAGCGCCTTCATCACCGATTGCTTCGCGACGCGGTGTGATGTGCCACGCTTACCTTTGAACCCCTTTGCGAGGCTCATAATCTTCTTTCGGCTCTCTTTTCGTTTATTTCCCCCACGTGCTCGTGGCATCTCTCTCCTCCTGATCTGCTAGCTTCCGATCATCCGCTTGATGTTCTTTTCCTGGCCTCCGGAGAGGGCCTTGTCTTGACGGGCCTGACGGATCGATTTCGCTCTCTTCTTCACGTTCTTATGAAAATAGTTGGACATGTGATGCAAGAGCTTGCCGTTCTTTGAGAGCTTGAAGCGCTTGCTTGCAGCCCGGTGCGTCTTTTGCTTTGGCATTTTCCCCTCCCTATTCTTTTCGTTGATTCTGAAACGGAACCAAAAGCATTTGCAGTATCTTGCCACGTGCCTTTGGTTCCTCATCCACGCGTGCGATGTCGTTCAATTCGTTTGCCACCCGAGTCAAAAGGTCACGACCGCGGGATGCGTGCACGATCTCCCTGCCGCGGAAGAAGATCGACACGCGTACCGTATCGCCGTCTGTCAAGAACTTCCGCACACGCCGCATCTTCGTCTGAAAGTCGTGTTCTCCGATCTTGATCGTAAACTTCATCTCTTTTAGGCGTGAGCGGTGTTTCTGCTTGCGTTCGCGTTTTTCCTGTTGATAATGGTATTTTCCGTAGTCGACGATTTTGCATACTCGCGGCTCCGCCTGCGAGGCGACCTCAACAAGATCCAGTCCTCGTTCCTGAGCCAACGTAAGCGCATCAGCAGTCGGCATTACTCCCAGATTTTCTCCATGCTCGTCAATCAGCAATACCTGTGGCTCGCGAATCCGTTCGTTGACGCGTAAACTCCTTTTGATACCTACCTCCTATTTGACTTGGGCCGGCTGTCTATAC
>CAZBSW010000086.1:0-7954 GCA_964494835.1 uncultured Thermotogae bacterium | reverse complement strand
CGTCCGGATAGTCTCGCATGATGAATTCCTGCCACAGATATCCCCCTACAACCGCCACATCAATCCCGGCAAGATCATGCAGGGTCAAATCCTCATTCGTCCCCTGGCGGGCAATGATCACGCCAGGAAGGACAATCATTGGATCGGAGAAGGAAACATAGGAAGACCGCTCCGGGGTATTGGCCGCCGCAGGCAGAGCATCGATCTGGCGGTCCCTCACCTTCTGCAACGCCTCTTCCCAACTGGCACACCGAATCACCTGAAACTTCAGGCCGGTGGCGCGAGCAATACGGTCAAGGTAGTCCGCCCCCATGCCGCGATAGTTTCCGCCATCATCGAAGTATTCTATCGGAGGGAAGGACGGATCAGGAGCAACGGTGATGACCGGATGAGCGGCGATCCAATCTTGCTCAGCCTGAGTCAGCCAAGACGTGGAATCAGACTCAACGCTGTGAGCACCCGTTACGCCGTAGGCAATTACCACAACGGCGGTCAAACCGAAAACGACGAGAATCCATCTACGAATCGCTCCCGCAATCCCTTCACGCACTGTTTTCCGCACCTTCCGTCTCATCTTGCTACTGAAAGACCGATTGTTTCAGGAATTCGCCTCGCTTGTCAAGCACACGTGTCCCTACATCGCGTGTTCAATGAGTCCCAAGCCGGTGCACCTTGAGGAAGTTAGTGTGTCCCTTACCCAAGGGGATTCCGCCCGTAACAACGACCGAATCGCCCCGTTGGGCAAGGCGGAGCGAGAGGACGGTCTCTTCTATCACCGACAGCATCTCGTCGGTTGTCTCACATTTCGGCACAAGAATTGTCGTTACCCCCCAGGTGAGCGCAAGTTGGCGGTAAGATGCCTCACTGGGAGTGAGAGCCACAATCGGCACCACCGGTCGCTCCCGCGCCACCATCCGAGCCGTATACCCACTGAAGGTTGAAGTTACGATCAATCGGGCCTTGATTTCCTTAGCGATAGTGGCTGTTGCATCGCTGATCGCGTCCGTAATCGGTTGTGCATGTTGTGCCTGAGCAAAGCCAACTGCATCAACCCAACGGAGCATATCCTTCTCGACGATAGCCGAGATCTTCGCCATCATCTCCACCGCTTCCACCGGGTAGCTACCAGTAGCGGTCTCTCCAGAGAGCATTACCGCATCGGTTCCGTCCAAGATCGCGTTAGCCACGTCGCTCGCCTCTGCGCGCGTAGGTTTGGGGCTTGAGACCATCGATTGCAGCATCTGTGTAGCCGTAATGACAGGTTTCCCCACGGCATTGCATTTGCGGATGATCTCCTTCTGGTACAACGGGACCTTCTGTACCGAAATCTCCACGCCGAGATCTCCGCGCGCGACCATTACACCGTCGGCAACGTCCAGTATGTTATCGAAATCGTCGATCGCCTCCCGCTTCTCTATCTTCGCGATAATCATGATCTCACCATGACTGGAGGGACCATCGCTCTGCAACAGGGAACGCAACTTCTCTATCTCATCTGCCTTCCGAACAAAAGAAAGGGCGATGAAATCCACCCCACAGTCGCGCGCAAACAGGGCGTCGTGACGATCTTTTTCCGTAATTGCCGACACACGCGAATGTCTGTTCGACGCGCTGCGTGGCGCGGCAATCCCCTTATGAGAAAACAGATCTCCCGCCACTACAACCCGGCACGCAAGTTCATCGGTTGCCTTCCCGACCACGGCGAGTTCGATCGTCCCGTCATCGATAAGGAGGGGATCTCCCACCTGAACATCGCTTATCAGATCGGGGTGCGGTAGTGGAACGACATCTTCTTCTCCATGGACTCGCCGGGAGGAAAGGACGATCTCATCGCCCTTCTTTAGCACAAGCGGCTCTGGGACAACTCTTCCAATGCGAAGTTTCGGGCCTTGCAGGTCGGCCATAATCGCAATCGGCGATCTTCTCTCACCGGCTATCCGACGGATCAGGTCGATATCGCGAGCATGTTCCGGAGCGGTGCCGTGCGAGAAGTTTATCCGCGCTACATCCATCCCCGCGTTGATGAGTGCCCGCAATGTCTGTTCATCTCGCGAGGCCGGTCCGATCGTGCATACGATCTTGGTACGTGTGTCGTTCACCGTTTTCTCCTTGTTCAACGGTCACATTCTACGATAGACCGGCGCGGATGCATACCTGCCAGTGACGAGTCACTCGGTGGCGGTCCATCCGATCTCCGGCTATTATTTCACCTCAATTACCAGACTGGGGGTATTAAGGATGAGGCAAGCCATCAGGCAACGGGTGGCATTGTTGGTAGCGTTTCTCGTATTCGTCGGTATCGCAATATGTGGAGTCCTCGTCACCGCCCAAGTGACAGAACATGTCCCATGGGACCCAATGCGGCCCGTCGCTTGGCACATGTTCCTCGGACCGCTACCGCTGGATGCGCACTTGCAGGTTGAGGCGGCTGCAATTCACATGACCTTGAACTGGTCTGTATCATACACCATCGACTACGATCGAATGCGCAAGGAATGGTACGGCTACGTCGATAAGTCGAGCATCAAGGTAACGAATACGATGGAACCACTCCTATCATGGGTTGTCCCCCAGGGTGAAGCTGCAAGCGTGCTTATACACGAACAGCGCCACTTTGATCTCAATGAGGTCTACCGCCGCAAATTTGCGTGCCTGCTTGCGCAGCCACGGGTTATCGGTACCACCGCTGACAATGCACGTGCCGCACTAAGGGAGAAGATCAACTCTACTGCTTCGCAGATCCTTGACAAGCTTTCCGAGATGCAAGCCACTTATGACAGAGAGACGGCACACGGCACCGATTCTGCCATGCAAGCAAGCTGGGGTGCAAACATCGATGCGTGGCTCGTTGACCCGATGCAAGCGCCATAGGGAATCCAAGGCCCCGGGCCGTATGATGTTGGCAATCGGCCGGGTATAGGGACTGGTTTGATCTAGCAACAGCCCTCTCGTAACACTGCCTCAAGGCACCTTCAGTCAGGAGTCGCCAGTCAGCGGTCCAGAGCCTACAGGTCAGAAACTGATCGCAATCCGTAGTCCTTCTGTCCCACCTCTGGAAATCATCACCAACTCCACGTTTCTGTCGTTTTTCTCAGCGCTCTCTGCGTCTCTGCGAGATATATAGGCATTCCTCTCGCCCGCTCGCTATCGCTCAACTTACGGCGCCAAGAAAGGCCTTGTGATTTTTCTTTTCCCCATGTTGGCGCTTTCCCTGCGTCCTTTGCGTCTTTGCGAGAGAATGCTCTTGTTTTTTTCTCTTTACCCTTATCACGCCTTTGCGAGAAGCACAAGCCTTATTATCTCGACCGCTCGTTACACTCGCTCAAGGCGCCAAGATCGCTAGGAGGACACTAAACATCCCTTACTTACCTTCTCAGTCGTTATCTTCTGCTGTTCTCTGCGTCCCTGTTTGCCCGAACACACCGACAGACAGGCCTCTGCAAGAGTGAGGCTGTTGTCTTGTTCCTATTACCCTTCACTCATCACCCATCACTGCTCTCTCGCCCGATCTCAGCTGAACAGCACATGCTCGCGAAGGAATCCTTCTACATCCCGGTAGAAGGCTGTGATAGTCTCGACTCTTCGCCAGCCATGTCCCTCCCCAGGATATAGATGGTATTCGTGTGCAATCCCGCGTTCGCGCAGCGACGCTACGATCCGTTCTGATTGTTCCTCAGGCACAACCTTGTCGTCTTCCCCTTGGAATATTGCGATCGGATCGACGATGCGGTCGGCGGAGAAGATGGGTGAACGTGCGCGGTACACATCGCTCGCCTGGGGAAGCTCTCCAACGAGCGAATCGAGATAGTGAGCCTCCAACTTGTGTGTCGCCATCGCCAGGCGGAACAAGTCGGAGACCCCGTACAGACAAAGGGCGGCGCGGAATATGCCGGGATATTCGGTGAGGCAACGAAGAACGGTGTAGCCACCGGCACTTCCACCCATGATCACAATGCGACGCGCATCGGCGCGGGCGCTCTCTCCAAGGAAACGTGCGCCGGAAACGGTATCCTCCACCTCAACTACACCCCAATTCCCGTTGAGTGCCTCACGATATGCCCGACCATACCCGCTGCTGCCGCGATAGTTCACTTCGAGCACGGCGTATCCACGGGATGTGAAGAACTGTGTCGTCGCATGAAAGCCCATCGTGTACTGAGAGGTCGGCCCACCGTGCACCTGCACGATCGCTGGCGGCTCGCCCTCCCCAACGAACGCAGCGTTCTTCGGCGGATAATAAAGGCCGTGTATCGTCTCTCCGTCTGTCGATGGCCAGGTGACCGCCTCCGGAGTGGACAAGAGATCGACCGGCGTCGTTTCAGTACTGCTGAATCGATGAATGCGAGGCCGAGATCCAGGGACAAGAGAGCATGTCACCACTCGCGCCGGCGTGTTCGCCGACTGCGCGATCACGGCAATGACGTTCTCCGCCGGCGACACCGATATCTGGGCAAGATGTGCGTATTCATCGAGATAGCCCTTGAGTGATTCATCGGTTCCCGTCGAAAGATCATGCCGATGCAACGTGTCACGGCCATCCTTGCGGGCGATATAGACGATTGACTTTCCGTCGCGACTGAATCCGTACGTGCGCTCTCCCTGAACCCAGGCAGGAAGAGAGATATCATTTTCACCGCTCGTCAACCATCGTGTCTGCCTGTTTCCCAGGTTGTATGAAGCGAGATTGCCGTACCCCGACCCATCCGAAACATAAGTCAGCATATATCCGTCCGGCGAAAATTGTGGCTGAAACACCGACACATCTGGTTTTGCTACAATCTGCCGATCTTCTTTGATCGTGGGCAGCGTGCGGCTTCCGATGGTGAGCGTCGCCAGATGCAGTCTGCTTTCGTCCCAAGGCATATGTGGATGATCCCAGGAGACCCACGCGATTCGATCGCCGTTTCGGTGCCAGCACGGCTGCATATAGAAATCGCTACCGTAAGAGAGGCGTTGCGGCCAGAACACGCCGTTGGTATCGCAGATCGAGAGGCAATCATCAACTCCATCGCTATGAACAAACAAGATCCATTTGCCATCCGGAGAGACCGTCGGCGATGCCGCCGTACCAAACGCGGGTGTGATCGGCCGGGCCGGGCCGCCTGAGAGCACCTGGCGATAGATTCTGCCATCGCTCACGAAGTAGACGACACCATCGGCGACTATGAAGTCACCGCCACCATATCCCACGCGAGCACGCACCGAAAGTTCCGCGGTCAGATCACGTGCGCCCTGACCTCGTGTCTTCCCAACCAGCACCCCTCGATCGGAGCGTCCTTCCAGCCAGATGAGTGTTTCCCCGTCGGAATCCCATCTTACATCCGAAAGCCGCACCTGCAGCGCCAACTGCTCGGGCGTGATCGAACTGGGCCACAGACCATAGGGGCGATGTTGCTTCTCCTTACTCATTTCTCCCAATAAAGCGATGAGAGATCAAGAACATAGACCGGCAAAACGTGATATCCCATGAGCTTGGCATTCATCCCTTCCAGCTGATGCGGCACTTGGATCCATGCCATCACGGCGTCGTCAGCAATCAGCGTCTGCACCATCGCGTAGATCGCCCGTCGTTCGTTCGGATCGTTCGTATCCCGACCACGTGCGAGGAGATCGCGCAGATAATAGTTCGTATACTGCCAATAGTAGGCCGAGCTTCCGTCTGGCTGTGCCCGCTCGAATCCTTTGGTGAAGTTCGCTGCCGGCTCGACGCCCAAGTCATCCGCAATCACGGTCATATCATAGTCCCATTGGTTGTATACCTGATCAAGCCATTTTCCCCACTCAAGGATCACGAGCTTGCAGTTTATCCCAACATCACGCAGCTCATCGGCAATGATCTGGCCGGTGCGAATGTGGAACTCGTACGGCTGCGGTAGATAGATCGTTGTGTTAAAACCATTCGGGTAGCCTGCCTGCGCCAGGAGAGCACGGGCCTTTGCCGGATCGTACGGATACATGCCGACAAGGTCAACGTAGTATGGACTGAGCGGTGTCATATGTGAGCCAACCGGACTCCCCCATTCCGGTTTGAGGTCGGTTGCTGCGATGATTTCGTCGCGGTTGATTGCGTAGCAGATCGCCCGCCGAACGAGAACGTTGTCGAACGGCGGTCTCGCGTCGTTCATCGCCAGGATTTGCACGATATTCTGCGGCCCGGAGATTACTTTGAGACTGGAATCATTCTCTATCTGGAGCGCGTTCTCCCCTACCATGCGATCGACCAGATCGACATCTCCCGCGCGCAGGGCTGCAAGCGACGCCGCTTGATCGGGGATGAATTTCACGATGACACGGTCCAACGATGGAACGCCCGCCTGCCAATAGGTCTTGTTCCGCACAAGGGTGAGATGATCACCAGGGAGCCACTCCGAGAACGCAAACGGACCGGTACCGATCGGATGTGATTTCAACGCGGTCATATCCGATCCAGCAGGGATAATACCTGTTCCCTTTGACGATGCGAGATATCCGATAAGCGGAGCGCCGGCTCCGTCCGTGATGAACCGCACGGTGAGCGGATCGAGGACATCGATCTCGCGCACAAACGAGAACAACGAAGCATTCGGCGATGCCGTCTTGGGATCGAGCAGCGTATCGAACGTGTACTTAACGTCCTCCGCCGTGAGTGGTTGGCCATTATGGAACACGACTCCATTGCGGAGATGGAATTTGTAGTAGGTCTCGTCGCCGTGTGCTTCAACCTCGTAGCTCGTAGCAAGGAGTGGGACAATCTTTCCATCAGCGTTGTAGCGCAAGAGAGGCTCAGTAATGTTGTACATCACGATCTGATAGCTTGCCGCCGCCGGCGTGAGAATGAGATTCAGGCCGTCCGGTTCCGCTTGCACCGCTATCGTGAGCGTTCCCCCCGCTCCTGTAGCAACGAGCGCCACACCGGCCGTCGCCATGACGGCCAATATTAGAATCACAGAATACTTCTTGTACATCTGCCCTCCCACCTAATCCTGTACATCCCTTCTTATGGCATGCACCGCCTTGGCTTCCATGCGGGCATGGTAACCGCCGGTCCGTCTGCGGGCAAGCGGTCTAGTGCGCGCTTGTAAATCGGGGGTCGAGCACGTCGCGCAGGCCATCGCCCACGAGATTGAAGCCCAGGACCGTGATCGCGATGGCAATGCCTGGGAAGATCGCAAGCAGTGGATCGAGCCCCATGAACGTTTGCGCGTCGCGCAACATCCCACCCCAACTGGGGTATGGCGGCTGCGTTCCGAGACCAAGATAACTCAATCCCGCCTCGGCGAGGATAGCGCCGGCAAACTGAATCGTTCCTTGGATGATCAACGGAGAAAGGATGTTAGGCATAATATGACGCCACGCGACGGCGATGCGGCTACGCCCGATCGCAACTGCAGCAGCGACGTATTCCTCTTCTCGCGTGGCGAGCACCGATCCGCGTGTTACACGGGCAAAGATCGGTATGTTGTAGATGCCAATTGCGATCATGCAATTGGAGAGGCTAGGGCCAAAGAGCGACGAAAAGAGAATTGCGCTTAGGACCGCCGGGAATGCGAAGAGGATATCCATTACTCTCATCATTGCCTCAGCTCTCATTCCACCTGAGAAACCCGCCACTAACCCGCACAGAACGCCGACTATCAGACCGCCACCGACCGCCGTTAACCCGACGAGAACGGAGTTACGTGCACCCTGCATAATCCTGCTCAATACATCGCGCCCATACGGATCGGTACCAAGAGGATGATGGAGGCTGGGAGAGGCGAGGCGCTCTGGTATCTGCATCTTGATCGGATCATAGGGGGTATAGAACAACCCCACAATCGTCACCCCAAGGACCAGCAGGATGAGAATACTCCCCACAACAAAGCTCGTACTCTTGCGCCCTTGTCTGATAAAGCCGTATGGACGTTGCATCATCACTCCAGGCGAATGCGCGGATCGAGCAAGGCATAGGCAAGATCGACCAACAGGTTCATGC
>CAZBSW010000085.1:0-7981 GCA_964494835.1 uncultured Thermotogae bacterium | reverse complement strand
GGCGACAACGGCGTCCATGGTAAGCATCATCCCGGCAATCGACGCGGCGTGCTGGAGCGCGGAGCGGGTGACCTTCGTCGGATCGATGATCCCGGCCTTGACCATGTCACGGTACTCCTCGGCCATCACGTCGAATCCGACGCCTGGATCGGACCCTTTAACACGTTCCACCACGATCGAGCCTTCGAATCCGGCGTTCTTCGCGAGCTGCACCACCGGCGCGTCCAGTGCCTTGCGCAAGATCTGTACTCCCACGGTTTCGTCACCTTTGAGCTTCAGGCTATCGAGCGACTTCGCTGCATTAACCAGGGCGACCCCTCCACCCGGAAGAATCCCTTCCTCGACCGCCGCCTTGGTGGCCTCGAGGGCGTCCTCCATCCTGTGCTTCTTCTCCGTGAGTTCGGTCTCTGTGGCAGCCCCGACTTTGATGACGGCAACCCCACCGGCCAGCTTCGCCTTGCGCTCCTCGAGTTTCTCGCGGTCGTAGTCCGAGGTCGTCGTCTCGATCCTCGCCTCTATCTGCGCGATCCGCCCCTTGATCGCGGATTTTGATCCCTTGCCGCCGATTATCGTCGTATTCTTGCCATCGACGCGGATTGTCTCCGCTTCACCGAGCATATCGAGCGTTGTGTCTTTAACTTGCATACCGACGTCTTCCGCGGCCACGGAGCCGCCGGTGACCACGGCGATGTCTTCCAGCATCTCCTTGCGCCGGTCGCCAAACCCCGGCGCCTTGACCGCGCAAACCGACAAGATTCCCCGCAGCTTGTTTACAACCAGCGTTGCCAACGCCTCGCCGGTCACATCCTTGGCAATGATCAGGAGAGGACGGCCCTGCCTTCCGACTCGCTCGAGTAGTGGAATGATATCCGCCGCCAGCTTGATCTCCTGATCCGTGATGAAGACGTAGGGCTTTTCGAGGAGGACCTCCATTTTCTTCGGATCGGTGACGAAGTACGGGGAGGTGTACTCGCGGTCGAACTGCATCCCCTCGACGACCTCATAGAATGTCTCGATGGTATCGGAGTTCTCAACAGTGATAACTCCATCTTTGCCAACGGCCTCCATCGCATCGGCGATAACCTCGCCGATGGACTCATCGTTCGCCGAAATGGTCGCAACCTGAGCCGTCTCCTCCTTTGTCTTCAGCTTGCGGGACTGCTTCTTGATCGCCGCCACAACTTTCTCCGTTGCCTTATCGATCCCTCGCTTGAGTTCGACCGGATTCGCGCCGGCAGCGAGGTTCTTGAAACCTTCTTCGATCAGCGCGTGGGCGAGGATCGTCGCAGTCGTCGTGCCATCCCCAGCCACGTCGTTCGTCTTTGAGGCGACCTCCTTCACCATCTGCGCTGCAACGTTCTCATACGGGTCCTTGTACTCTTGCTCCTTAGCGATGGTGACCCCGTCGTTTGTGATCTCCGGTCGCCCCCACTTCTTTTCCAGGATTACGTTGCGCCCGCGGGGCCCGAGCGTGATCCGAACCGCCGCGGCCAGTTTGTCCACCCCCGCTTTCATCCGACGGCGGGCGTCTTCGCCGAAAGCAACTTCCTTCGCCATGGTGATCTCCTCGCACGTTCTACTTCTTGCCCTTGATAATAGCCAATATGTCCGTTGCCTTGACTATGAGAAGCTTCTCATGCTCCTGTTCAAGCTCGGTGCCACCGTAGCGGGAAACGAGCACGACGTCCCCAGGCTTGACCTCGATCTTCTCATCGTTCCCAATGGCTACTACCTCTCCACGGAAAGCCTTCTCGTCCTTCGCTGTAGCAGGCAGAACAATCCCGCCAGGGGTTTTCTTCTCCTCCTCTTTGTCGAGGAGCTTGAGCAGGACCCGATTGCCAAGCGGTTTCACCTTCATGTCTCCCTCCTTCTCTAAACATCTTGCGTCCGATTCAGCTTCTGCAGGACTCCCGCACCCGGCTCTTCGGACAGTCCAATCGCGGCTTGCGGTCGGTGACGGCCCACGCCCGGTCCCAGCATCGTCGATCTGTACCCTGCAGGGAGGCCATGCCGCGCCGCGTTCTTGCCTAACGGGTGCGCAAAGGCACCCGCCCTCGACCTACTCGATCTTGATTTCAAGTGGCTTGCGCCGCTCGGCGATCGACTCCTTCAATGGGATCGACACTCGCAAGATTCCATCATCGAATTGGGCCTTGACTTTGCTCGTCTCAAGCTGGTTAGTCGGTATGGGGAAGGATCTCTGGAAGCGACCGTATCGGCGTCCCATACGGAAGTAGTCCTCTAGATCGATCGACTCGTCCCGCTTGAGGTCTCCACTGATGACGAGCTTGTTCTCCTCGATCCTTACCTCGATGTCCCTCTTTGTCATCCCGGGTAGCTCGGTCTCGTAGATGAGTTTCTGGTCTTTTTCGTAAACATCGGTCCGACCGAAGGCAGTTGGGCCCTCGAGTCCTATCCGATCGAAATCACGGAAGAGGTCATCGATCAGATTAGAGAGGCCGAATCCGGGGAAAACCGATTCCTGCATCAATCTTGGCAGTCTACTAACCATAACCAACACCCCCATTTGTGGTCTCTTAGCAGTCTCCTATTACAACTGCTAACATCACTATAGCAATGTGGCTCATGCGTGTCAAGATCTCCCATCCCCCCGTTTTTAGGGCGTTACGAGCCCCATTCGCAGCGTTGCATCGCGCGTTTGCACAGGGTGAAGGAAGTGTGGTCGTGGTGGGGAGTTGACGAGGCACCGCTTTTCATGCTCTCCTTTAGTGAGGGAAAGGAGGTTCAGCAATGGCGGAGACGATCACGTTGTTGAAGCAGGAGTATCTCTCGTTCATGAACGAGACCCAAAAGGCATACATGGCTACGGTGGAGGATGGACAGCCGCGTGTGAGGCCCGTGTCGCTTCTGTGGTTCGACGGCATGGCGTGGATCGGATCGGGAACCTCGAATGGGAAGACGCAGCAGGTACGGCGAAATGGAAGCGTCGAGCTCTGTATTCCCATTGAGCGGAACGATCGCAACGGCTATGTCCGGCTTGCCGGCAAGGCCGAAGTTGTGTGTGATCATGACATTCGGAGCGATATTGCTCTTAGGCTACCGTTTTTCGACGCGTTCTGGGACAGCGCCGATGATCCGAACTACTCGCTTATCCGCGTTGTTCCAAGTGAGATCCTCTACTTACGCCCCGAAGAGGATCACCACCACGTCATCTACCTGTCGCCCTGAGCGAATATCGGACCGCGATCGGAAACAGTGTGCGTTGGGAAGTAGCGAACACGGGGTAGCGGGAGGGTTTCTGCGGCAGATCAAGGAGAGATCGCGAGAGCGATTTCCGCCATCTGTGTGTATTCCTTCTCTCGCTGCTCCGCCGTGGTGGACTCGTCGGATACCAGGCTGTCGGTCACCGTTAGGATGGACAGAGCATCGACGCCAAATTTCGCGGCAAGCGTGTACAAGCCAGCCGTTTCCATCTCCACTACTAGCGCGCCGTACGCGGCCCATTTCTTCCACCAATCGGGGTCGTCATGGTAGAACGTGTCAGAGGTAAAGACACCGCCCACATACACATCGGCACCACGCTCCTTGGAGACTTGATACGCTGCGTGAAGAAGCGGAAAGCTTGCTGTAGGCGCGAAATCCATCCCTTCAAAACGGAGATCGTTGATGTGCGAATCGGTCGAAGCCGACATCGCCAAAACAATGGCGCCGATCCGCAAGTGCTCTTGGAGCGCCCCGCACGTCCCGACACGGATGAGTGTGCTGGCATGATACTGTGTGACCAGCTCGTTTATGTAGATCGAAAGTGAGGGAATACCCATACCGGTCCCCATGATCGAGATACGCTTTCCTTTGTAGACACCGGTGAATCCCGACATTCCGCGAACGCGGTTGAAACAGACGGTGTCTTCAAGGAGCGTCTCCGCGAAGTGTTCCGCCCGCAACGGATCGCCCGGTAGAAGAACAGTCGGCGCGATCTGTCCCTGTTGCGCATTGATGTGAAAGCTCATCTTGCACCCCCTATCGGGAACGGTTCTGTGATACTCTGATTGTAAACTCATGACATCCGCGTTGTCAGCCTAAGTCAACCTCGGCTTAGGGTACAAGCCTGCAGGAAGGGCTCGTAACTACATTACAGCCATGAGCGCTCCTCAAACCTAGGCGCACTTGCCGAGGTGGATCCTTGTTTGCCTTTGGGAATTCGTCACGACCGCAGCTTCCGTTCAAGGAGAGTCGTTCTTTTCGTTCCAGCAAATTGGCTGAGGCTCTGTCTGTTCTTCTGGTTCCTATTCATTCCGCAAACGGTGTATCTCCTAAGCCGACGGTTTGCTGGAGAAGTCCTCACGATTCTGATTGCGTGCGGCTGACTCGCTAGGCGTTGAGTTCGTCTGGACTGTTCCGTAGAAATGATGATGCCGGAAGTCATGCGCGGCACCGATGAACCACGTAGGGCAAACGGGTGGCAGTATGGTGAGCGCCCGAAGTGTCTTGGAAAATGCGGTCATCGCCGCCTATCTTGCTCAGTTCGTGCCGGATTGCTAGACTGAGACCGATTGTAAGGAGGATTCAATGAAGAATCAGGGGAAACGCGAGCAGGGCAGGTCTGTCGCCATCATCGGCGGAGGGATTGCCGGCCTGTGCGCAGGTTGCTACGCAAGGATGAATGACTATGAGGTCAAGATCTTCGAGATGCACAACCTTCCGGGCGGCGTGTGCACGGCTTGGAAGCGGAATGGTTATACGATCGATAGCTGTATCCACTGGCTGGTCGGTTCCGCCCCCGGTGTGAACTACCACCGGCTTTGGAAGGAGGTCGGCGCGATCCAGGGGAGCACTATGATCGACCTCGACGAGTACATGCGCATCGAAGGCAGCGACGGTCGCACTCTCATCTTATACGGGAACATAGATCGTCTCGAACGGCACCTCCTGGAGCTGGCTCCCGAAGACTCCCGCGTAATTCGTTCCCTTACCCGCGCCATCCGCAAGTTCACGAGGTTCGATCTGCCCGTCGACAAGGCACCGGAACTGTATACTTGGAAGGACAAACTTGGCATGTTTTGGGACCTGCGGCCTGTCGCATATCAGTACATGAAGTGGCGAGGCGTTGCGGTGGCCGACTTTGCTAACAGGCTAAAGAATCCGTTTCTACGAGAGACGTTTTCCACTTTCCTCAGCGATGCGTCCGACTTTCCGATGCTCGCGCTGATCGTATCGCTCGCTTGGCAACACAATAAGACGGCCGGTTATCCTCTCGGTGGCTCGCTTCCATTCACGCGCGCCATTGAAAAGCGATTCCTCGATCTGGGCGGCTCGATTCAATACTCAGCACGAGTGGCGAAGATCCTTGTCGACAACGATCGCGCGGTTGGAGTGCGGCTCGACGACGGGAGCGAATACCAGGCTGATATCGTCATCTCCGCCGCCGACGGGCGCACGACAATCTTCGACATGCTAGAAGGTCGCTACATCGATGATACGATCAAGGGATACTACGACAATATGCGATTGTTCCCACCGCTCTTGTACATCAGTCTTGGGATTGCCGACCCCCTGAAAGAGCTGCCAGCAACAGTCTCCGGGATTAGCTTTCCGCTTGACCGGCCGGTCATGATCGACGGCAAGGAACGTGATCGTCTGTCCATAATGCCATACCACTTCGATCCAAAACTTGCGCCGGAGGGAAAGACCGTGCTTATCGTCATGATCAACTCCGACTACGATCGATGGAAAGGGTTAGCCGACGATCCGCAGCGGTACAGAGAGGAGAAGGAAGCGGCTGTCGATCTGGTGATCAACGCACTCGAACAGCGCATCCCCGGCATTCGTGACAAGGTGGAGATGAGGGATGTGGCAACTCCGATCACCTGGGAGCGCTACACCGGCAACTGGCGCGGAAGCTACGAAGGGTGGTTGCCCACAGCAAAGAACATGAATATGCGTATGCGCAAGACCCTGCCCGGTCTTGGCAACTTCTACATGACCGGACAATGGGTCAACCCAGGAGGAGGGCTCCCCCCCGCCGTCTCCTCAGGCCGGCACCTGATCCAACTCTTGTGCCACAAAGACGGGAAACGGTTCGTCGCAACTGAGCCGTAACGCACAGGGTGCAGTAGCAGCTTTGGGAAGTCAATGTCTCCCCGTGCGAAGGTAGTGAACATATCCTTCCGGATTCGTCATCAACGATTTTCTGACTGATGCATATGCGCGTTTGTGGATCACATGTTCCGGAAACAGAACTCGCTGCGGGATTACGAACTTTATGAGTCTCTTGATTGCGGTAGGCAGCAGGAACGCGGCTCTTCTGCGGACACGGCCGGCACGTAGCCACTCACGCGCACCGGTGAAGTCATGCCGTTCGGCCGCTGCCGCGCCGAGATGAAAGATGAGATCGCCGTGTATGCTGCCAAAGTAGTAATGATCTGCTTTGGCATTGGACCGCAAGAGAGGGAACCATTTGAGCTCCTGTTCAAACGCCAAGAACCCGTAGCCACTTCCGGATTCCGTGGGGTTCACAAGTTGGCGAATGTATGCGCGTCCCGTGGCCGATTGCATCTCTTCATTTGAAATAAGGAGGCTCGGCTCGTAACGAACATAGAACTCACGTGGAAAGAACAGACCGGCAGTCATCGGTTTTGGATCGCACGATTCGTTACGCACAATGGCGGCGAATGAGTAGTCAGTGGAGAGAGCTGTGGCAAGATCAGTCGCCCATCCGTCCCGGATCGGAAACGAATCCACGTGCAGGGTTGCAACATGGGTCGAGCCTTCGTCGATCGCTGTTGCAATCAGTCGCTCCAAGTAGTAGGCATTTTCCCGGCTTGACCGAAGATCTGTTGTCGGGATGGAACACACTCGAACGTATGGTTTTGCGGCGAGGCGTTCTCGCACATCGCTCGGTAGGCGACTTACCGCTGCGTACAGCGTAAACGGAACACGCGTGCATCGTTCGATATAACGAAGATGCAGGTCGATGAGTTCCTCATCGCCGGGAAGAATCGCGTACACGACGGCGATACCCAACTTCATTCGAAAATCGCTCCCCGCTGCTGCAATGCAAGATGGTACAGTCTCCACGCATCGTTGTCCTGATCGCATTCCACGTCGGCGAGCACGATCTTCTCGTCGCTGGAGATGCGGCGTTTGAGACGGGCTCCGTCGGCGAGGCAAATCGGCAGACCACGATTCGGAGGGGATCCGCTCGCGTTTTCTATCATTCCGTAGCACGTGTAGCCACCGATACCATCGAGGCGTTCTCCCTTGTGTAGATCACGCTTGGCGTAGGCATACACGTTTGTTTGGAATCCAAAGGTGGGCCTTAGGAGAGAGACTCCTTCCAGACAGGCCTCCGCGATCGATCGCATTGCCTCGATGTGACAGAGATGGTACGGGCGATAGAACAGGTAGAATGGCCCATCGCCCATCTTGTAGTAGGCGAGCATCCGTTTCTGAAACGCTTCTTCGCAGCGACCGACGACAAATACACCTCCACCGGGTTCGGCGCCGAGGATATAGTCGACAACACCACCGTTCTTGCTGCATGCTTCGAGATCGAACAGGGCGAGCGCTTCCTTCACGTGCGCTGCGCGCGGGCCACGCATCCCGGGGACGGCCGCATGCAGGCCGAGTGCATTTGCGACAAGTGCCATTTCAATGCACAGTTTGGTACCGTCCGTGAACGCGGTAGCCATTCTGTAGCCTAGACGCCGCTTGTCCGCTTCGGGGATGATCGACGTTGGAGTTGCGTAGCGATCCAGAAAACCTTTGATGTTCCCGGCAAAGAACGGCTCTATTCCCCACAGCGTCGCCTCATCCCACAGCCGCTTTATCACCCCGTGCTGATCTCCATCACAACTGGTGTAGGTCACCCCTTCTCTCTCCGCTAAAGACGCAAGGTAAGGGCCGAAGATCAGATCCATCTCTGCGTTCATCAGCACAAGGTGTTTATGGTTGAAGATCGCCTGTTCCGCAACCCGCCCGCTCGCCTCGATTGCGGTTGACACGTCGACGACTACGTCTA
>CAZBSW010000084.1:0-7982 GCA_964494835.1 uncultured Thermotogae bacterium | reverse complement strand
CCCGTGCAGCGGCGGCGTCCGGCACAGCCACCCGCACGATCTCGCATCCCGCCTGTACCAGCTTCTCGATCTGGCTGACGGTGGCGGCTACATCGCGCGTGTCAGTGTTTGTCATCGACTGCACGACGATCGGAGCGCCCCCGCCGATTCTTACCCCACCCACATTCACTGCGCGACGCATTGTCTGCTCCAAAGCTCTGGTGTATCGACGATGGCGGATACCGCCCGCCCGATTGCCTGTCCAGCGACGACTGCCGAACGGAACACGTGTGACGTCGTATACGGGTGGGCAAGCACCTGTCTCACGAATGGCCGGCTATGACTGAACGGTAAGGAGTCTCTCTGTTCATCGAGGACGACACGTAGGGGAAGGAAAGGTATGTCGTGATTGTGCGCGACGCGGGCCAAGGCACCGCTCTCCATATCCACGGCGATTGCCCCTTTATCGGCAAGGATATTCTTCTCATCTTCGGACTTGGCGATCCTCGCCGTTGTCACGATCGTCCCCACGGCGTACGGTACCTCCGCCGAGTCGAGCGCGCGTAGAGCACCTTCGATCAACAAGGGATCGATCGCGATCTCTTTGTTTTCCTGGATGATCCTTTCCGCGACAACGGTCGTTCCCGTGTGGAGATCGGGTGAAAGCCCGCCGCAGAAGCCAGTGCCGACGATCGCCTGTGGGGGATCGATCCTCCTCAGAAGACGGTCGAGCGATGTACCTGCCTCCTCGCCCATCTTTGTGCGCACGTAGTGCGTATTGGGATGGCGGGGGATCCAGATACGTTCGGCGATGAGACAGGCCGTGATCACAATCATCTCCTTCGTTCCTCCCGGGCGACAGCGAGCAGATCGAACGGGTGCGAGAACGCGTGCAGAATACTTGCTCCCTCAAACGACGAATGCATCATGCAGTTAGCACAACGGCGGTCTTTGCCCGGCCCATATCGCTCCCACAGTTGCGGATCGAACAGCTCATTGACGTCGTCCGTATGGGCGTCGGCAAGGATGTAACATGGGTTGCGCCAGCCGCGCACCGTGTAGGTTACTGTTGTCCAGGCAGCACAGTCGTATTCCCGCCTCCCGCGCAGGAAGTCAAGATAGAGAGGGTTGTTGTAAAACGGGAACCCCATGTCTGCATCGAGCACCTGTCGGAATACCTTGATCGACTCCTGGCGTTGCAGGAAGAGTTCGCGGTCGGACACATCTTCGTAGGCATAACCAGGAGAGACCATCAACCCCTCCACCCCCATTTGTGTGAGCCGGGTAAAAAGTGTATGTAGATCTTCCACGTCCGATCCGTGGAACAGGGTTGAATTCGTGTTAACTCGGAACCCGCGGCCGACCGCCTCACCGATCGCTGCCATTGCTCGATTGTATGCCCCGGGATGGTGTGTCACCATGTCGTGGATCTTGCTTGTCCCGTCAAGATGTACGACGAACGACAGATAAGGAGATGGCCGGAAGAGATTGAGCTTCTCTTGCAAGAGCAGGCCGTTTGTGCACAGGTAGATGAACCGCTTCTCGTCGACCAGGGAGCGCACGATTTCGCCAATATCGTTGTGCAACAGGGGCTCTCCCCCAGAGATGGAGATAATGGGGGCGCCCGAGGCGTGCACGGCGTCGAGCGACTCTTCCACCGACAAGCGGCGATCGATGTAGTCCTTGTACTCTATGACGCGACCGCAGCCGATGCAATGAAGATTGCACAATTCTAACGGTTCGAGCATGGTGACGAACGGGAAGTACTTGCGTCGCCGCGCCTTTTGCGCCATCAAGTAGCGCGCCATCTTCATGTCCAGCTTCAGCGGCCGCCTCATTTTTCTCTCCTTGCCAGATAAACGATCAGTTCTTGCATCATTTCCTTTCCTTCCTCAGAGAACGGCAAGAGATCAAGGTGGTCTGCCGCTGTCGTTAGATGTGCTTGTGCCATCTCTTCCGCCATCTCCCGCACTCCCAATCGTGACATGAGGCCTACTACCTGGGCTACATCACCGTTTCCAACTTCATCCTTTGTGTATACGCGGTCAAGGAAATGTCGCTGTTCGTCGTTGCCGCATTGCATGGCAAGTATCGCCGGCAGTGCCTTCTTCTTCCGTCTGATGTCCGATCCCTGCGGCTTGCCGGTGACCTTGTCGTCTCCCCACACACCGAGCAGGTCGTCGCGTATCTGAAAAGCCCGTCCCAGCTCTTGTCCTAACTTTGTGAGGAGTTCTACTACCTCGGGATCTGCGTCAGCGACGATCCCTCCTGCGCGGAATGCGCAGCAAATAAGTGCACCCGTCTTCTTGTCGATCATATCCAAGTAAGAGGCCGCATCGACCCAACGTCGCTCAAAATCGAGATCGAGTCCCTGCCCTTCGATCATCGCAGTAGCAGCCTCGATAATCGCTTCTGCGGCGGTTGCGCCGGACCGTAGCGCCTCGCGCACGGCGGTTGCGTACATCAGGTCACCGGCGTTGATCGCCTGCGCCACGCCCCAGATCTTCCAGACAGTCGGCCGGCCACGTCTTACTTCGTCCTGATCCTGAATGTCGTCGTGGATGAGGGAGAAATTGTGTACCAGCTCGAGGCCGATGGCTGCGGGTAGCCCTTGTCTCTGATCGATTCCAAACTGTGAAGCGGTGAACAACAACAGTGACGGGCGCAGCATCTTCCCGAGCGCCTCTTTCTCATTGCCGTGTTCGTCGCACAGCCCCACGTGGTAGCGCATGACCAACCGCAGGTTCGAGTCGTCTCGCAGGGCGGCAGTAAGTCCGCGACTCAGTTCGCCTCTGTATCGCTTCAGGATCCTCGGAGTCGTCATATTCATCCTCCGGGCGGCGAAAGCCGCACTAGGCCCATCTCCTCTGCTGCCTGTACCAGTTCCAAAGCGGTGTGTGCTCCCAGCTTGCGCATCAAGCGAGCGCGGTGGTTGCGCACGGTGTGCAGGCTTCTTACCATTATCGCCGCGATCTCACTGTTTCTCTTTCCTTCGGCGATGAGCTGCAGCACCTCCCGTTCCCGCGGAGTCAGGCGTTCGCGCACTGCGGCGGGTGTTTCATCGGCGTCATCCGAGAAGTAGCGCCTCCCAGAAGCCACTGACGTTACTGCGTCGATCAAGCTCTCCGGCGCTTCGTCCTTGAATACGTATCCCCACGCTCCATATCGACGTGCCTGCGCAATGTATCCCTTGTCGGAAAACATCGACAGGATAACCACGCGCGTCTGCGGCGAGAGTTTTCTTATCCTGCGGGTGGCGTCCAGACCGTTTAGAAGAGGCATGGACACATCGATAAGAGCAACGTCCGGCTTCTGTACCTTGACCTCATTCAGAAGCGCACGTCCGTTTGCTGCTTCCCCCACCACGCATATGCCGGGAGCAGCATCCAACAACGATGACACGCCTTGGCGAACCAAAGTATGATCATCGGCGAGCACCACCCGAATCTCTCTCATCTTAAGAAAGTTTAACCCCGATGGCAGGGCGAGGAAATGGGGTAGATGTATCAACAGGGTTTCATGATGCTACGGCGGGCATGAGCTACGAGTCCGGCTTCGGTATGAATGTCAAGCTTGTTCATCAGACGCTGGCGGTGATGTTCTACGGTCTTCACACGAATGGAGAGCAGAGAAGCGATCTCTGTGTTTGTTCTTCCTTTGCCGATCAACGTCAGGACCTCGCGTTCCCGCGGGGAAAGTGGAATCGTGTTCTGCACAACTTCTCCCCGTTGCGAGGCCATGATCGCTGCGATGAGTTCATCAGATGATCCAGCCTTGGGGACAAGGCCGCAGGCACCGAGGCGAACCGCTTCTTGCGCGTACTCGGGATCATCATACATGGACATGACCAGTATGCTTGTTGTTGGGGATGCTTCTCGTATGCGTGGTATCGTCTGCAGGCCGCTCATTCCGGGCATGACAATATCAAGGAGGATGACGTCAGGGAGGAGGCCACTGGCAGCTGCGATTGCCTCGTTGCCGTTCTGCGCCGTTCCCACCACCTCTATCTGGGGATGGCTTGCTAGGAGCTGACCGATCCCCGCTCGCACGAGTGAATGGTCGTCAGCGATCACGACGCGTACGAGCGGCATAAGGCACCTCCACGATGATCGTTGTTCCCTGTCCGGGCGCAGATGAGATGTCCACCGTTCCGCCGGTCAACCCAACCCTCTCTTCGATCCCGCGTAGTCCAAGGCCGCTTGCTTTTGCCGGGACAAATCCGACTCCGTCGTCTTCCAGTGTGGCGATGATCGAATTCGTGGTTCGCTTCAGGCCGATTCTGACGGTGCGCGCTTGTGCGTGGCGTTGGGCATTGGTCAACGCTTCCTGAATGACGGAGAACAGAAGACTCTCCAGCTGGGGTGTAAGGCGAAAGTCTTCGTCCAGATCCGTAATTACTTCAAGTTTCCCCTCCTCTTCAATCATCTGTGCCAGCCGCCGTACTGACGGGGCAAGGCCGAGGTCATCAAGCAGCGGTGGACGAAGCGAGTAGGCGAGCGTGCGCGTTTCCGAGATTGCCTGATCGATGATCGAGATTAACTCTGGCAACTGTGCATCCAGGTGCTGTCTTTTGTGAAGTGAGGAGAGGCGTAGCTTAATCGCAGCGAGGGATTGTCCAAAGTTGTCGTGCAGCTCATGCGCTATGCGCATTCTTTCTTCATTCTGCGCGTTGACCAGTTGCTGTGAGAGTGCGGAAAGTCGATTTCGCTGGTCGTCGAGTATCCGATTCTTTCGCATGTAGATGTTGGTGAACAACCTGACGGTGTAGGTTAGTACCCCATAGATCGCGGCGGTTCCCACAAGGATAGTGGTGAGGTTGTAAGAGAGGCTCTCGTGCAGATCCCCGACGACTGGGAAAAGGAACTGATACGGCAGAATACCGGTGTACTCGAGCATGACCACCAGCGTGTACATTAGCACAACAAGCGCGGTGACAAGATACCCCTGCATCTCTGGCAGGAAGAAATTGGCGTACATCACGGTGAACAAGTAGAAGACATTTCCGATCCATTGACTGCCGCCAGTTAGGTAGACAAATAGCGTGATGATCAGCGTCTCGACAATGAAGTAACAGGCATGTATCCAGTGGATCGTGTTCTCATCCCGCTGGCGCCGGATCAGATACTGAAATGGGAATGTGATCACAAACCAGGCGAACGGCGCATAGAATAGAGGGTTGAGCCAGCTGATGCCAGATGTCAGAGCGACGATCAACGCCACCGCCGCGAATGTTCCCAATGTGATGCGGCGGGCGAAGATTGTCTTCAGGATAGTACGCCTAAGCTCGGAAAACGATTCGCTCCCCATCCGGCCGACCCCGTTCTACTTAAGGCTGGCGGGGAGCACGATCTTGCCGAAATTCTTCTCGTAGCGCTGGATATTCTCACCGATTGCCTGATAGAGTCGCTTCATATGACCGGGGTTTAGAATCACCCGGGAGGCAAGGATCGCCTGATCGGCCTTGTCGGTTTGCGTCTGGGGGTCGATGAACATGAAGTCGACGACGAATTCTTCCTTGCGGTGGGATATCAGGGCAAGGTTGGAGTATTTGCCGCGCCGCGTATCGTTATCAGCCGTGATCTGCATATGTCGATCTGTCATCCCTCTCACCACCTCTTGATGAGAAGGATGGTAGCCGGACGCTTCCCGCTAGGCAACCTTACTGGCTGAGAAAGCGAGAGAAGAAACGCTCAATCGTGTCGCGATGATGGCCGGGGAGGAGTATGTGGTGGTTCCCCAGGGGTGAGGTGAGAAGCGGTTCAAGCGTGCCGTCGACGGAGATCAGCGTCTGCGTACGACACAGGTCTTCACGGGTAAGCGACCCGGTAATCGTTCCCTCGCGGATAAACAACCGATCCAGCCTTCCACCGCCTAGCCGGAAAATCGTGCATGGATCCGACGGGATCTCAGCGGCGATTCCCACGCCGAGGCTCGATTCGAAGTGACTGCGGATCATGTAACTTGTCGAAAGCGACAGCGGGCAGGTGCAGTGGGCGACAACAAGATTTCTCTCCTGCAGGTCGATGGAGGCAATATTGGCCATGAACGTCGCTCTTGCCGATAGGAGTGAACCGACGTACATGGAAAACATCGCCTGCAGATCCCCTTCACATCCGGCGATTACGTTTTCATCGTTTAGGCGAGAAAGAGCATAGCAGCCGGTGTTCTGCAATCGCTCCACCAGGTCAAAACAGCGAACGGTACACGCCGACAGGCGGTATTCGTCGACGATGCCACGCAACGCTTCGTATACAGCGATGCTTCCGCTCACCTCTTCCTTGCTCGGCTCCTTAATCCCTTTCGCATGTTTGGTGAACTCTGATACATGGCGGCGGTGCGGTTTGACCGAAGTGACCCGATCGATCAATTCATCGATCGGAATGGTTACCAACTCAATTCCCAGTTGCCCTTTGAGAAATGCACGGTCGACATCGCTTGCGATCAGCCAGTCCGATGGATCTCCGATCGCGCCCACGCGACTGAAGCGTAGTGCCGCCCACGCAGAATGGATGCGCAGTTCCCGCTGCAGACCTATGGCGATTGTCGGAGGTGTGCCGAATAGGATCTCTCCTGCGCCTCCGTCCTGTCTGATGCGGGCAAGGATCTCCAAAGAGGCGGGGAGTGAGTTATGTCCGGGGTGGGCGATGAGCAGCGTCGGCGACGGCATCTGTGAGGCGATCTTCAATACATCCCTCTCCACCCCGCCGGTCAGGATGAGGATCGCTGCGACCCCCTCACCAGAGGGAAATTCAACCTCCTCCAAGGTCAATCCTCCCGTCTGCTGGATGTCGGCGAGGAGCCCTTCCTTAAGGCGAGTCATCTCCTGCTCTCCGTGCAGGTGGGATGCCCGCGTGACGATTTCGATCTTACTCATGGACCGATCCTATCGGATTAACGTGAAAAGGACAGAGGAAGGGCCGACCTAAGTGCGGGACAGCAATCACCGAGCGAGGTTCTGGTTGGAGGTGGAAAAAGGTGTCGAACAGACGCGTTTTTCCGCTCTTCGGCCGATTGGCGATCAAGAACCGGTGAGGCTTTACCAAGAGGGATCTCCAGACTAAAATTGGGATATGGCATTTAGAACACTTACTATTCTCGCCCTTGTCGTTGCCTCGCTCGCGCTTTGTGCGCTTTCCTCCCCGGCCTCGCTCGGGACGGCGTTCGCCGATACCTACTATTCCTTTGCGCCGCTGTATGCTCTGTACAAAGCGTACGCCAATTTTCTCTTCTCCGGGGCAACGATCGTGATCCCGGAGCGTCTTGAGCAAGCATGTTCGCGCTTTCAGGCAGGTTTGGAGACATTGCAGATGGCATTGATCGTACAGACCGACTCCGAGCGGGTGGCTCAAGTAACAAGGGTTGCCCATCTGCGTCAGACGATGGCATCCTTCTGCGACACCTATCATGAGACTATCGCAAACATAGTCGCCTTACCATCTCCAGACCCGGATGCATTGCGAAAAGCGGCCGATTCCGGTCTGTTCGCGTCGATATCTGGGGCAAACAAGGAACTCGAAGCTGTGTTCACGTCCACTATCGACGGTTATGCACTGAAAGCTCGATGGGAATTCGATGCTGCATTCTCCATGCGTACCCTGATCACACAGGGTGATTTCGCGAGGCTAGATCAGACATTGTCTCAGATCCTACTTGGTCCGGATGACGCCCCCTATGAGCCAGGGATAATCCCACAGGAGATCGTTCCCCAGGTCAAGGCCCTCGCCTCTCTTGTCGGCCGCGATCTTGACGAAGCGGATCAACAGCGGGCCGCTGATCTCGTACAAGAAGTCTATGAATATGTGATGATGCGGTTGTAAAAGGGGCAAGGGAAGGTGGGACTGCTGCCGCGTTCCCACCTTCCCGGGGTAAGAACCGTTGGCTGTTCTACGACATCTTCGCGTTATGCAGAACGGCCTGCGGCTGTGGTACTTTTTAGAGTAAGGGATGGATTGAATCGCCGCGCTCTCAGGACGGCGACAACCGGTAAGGAGGTAGCGGTAGAA
>CAZBSW010000083.1:0-8004 GCA_964494835.1 uncultured Thermotogae bacterium | reverse complement strand
TCCTTGACATTGCTGTCCCCGATCTCGCCTGATCCCGCCCTTGTCGCGGACTACCCGCTAACATAGCACATGGCCACTAAAGGGGAATAGATGCTCACAATCGGATCGCAGCGCAAGATGACTTGGATCGTGGAGAAGAAGCACTTGGCAAGCAGCTTCGGAAGCGGTCTTAGTGATGTACTGGCAACACCCGTCCTCGTCGGTTTTTGCGAAGAATGCTGTCGGAAACTGGTTGACCCTTCTGTCTCACCGGGACAGCAGACGGTAGGGACCAACATATGCCTGCAACATACGGCAGCCACCCCGATGGGGATGAAGGTCACTGTACGGGCCACGCTGGTGGGGATCGATGACCGCCGCCTTCAATTCGAGGTTGATGCCGCCGATCCGATTGAAACCATCGCTACGGCGACACACGAACGGTTCATCATCGATACCGATCGATTCATTCGCCGAATTCAATACAAAGAGAGTAAGAGAAGAAACACCGTGGCCTGATCGGTCGACGCATCTCCCGATGGTAGTAGCGTTTTCTTGCTGCACACAAAAGTCGCAGTCTGTTCACACAAACTACACAACGCGGCCGTAATATTCGATTAGGTTACAGCAGACGAACCTGCCAACACCTCCTTGAAGAGCAGCCCCCTACGACTGCACAGCGGGGCCCGCAGAGCGAGCCCCGCTCCCCTTTTTAGGGACTATCCAGTGTTTAGATTGGTACCGAACCCCTGCCTGCAAATGGTATAGTGCTGTTCCCTACATCCTGTCTACTCGAATACCGGCAACTAGGTCTCTGCAAGAGAATGTTCTTGTTTTTCTCGTCAATCTTGACTCATCACCCATTACAGCTTGAGCCTCTGCATGGCTCAAGCCTTTCTCCCGCCCGCTCGTTACACTCGCTCAAGGCGCAAAGCACGCTAAGGGGAACAACCAAACACCACGCTTAATCTTCCGCTGTTCTTGGCGTGCCTGTCTGCCCGAACACTGGCAGACAGGCCTGCGTCTTTGCGAGAAGCACAAGCTTTATCCTCTCGCCCGCTCGTTACACTCGCTCAAGGCGCGGAGCTCGCCGAGAAATACCTTATGTTTTTCCCTTCATGTTATTGCCGTTCTCTGCGTCGCTGCGAGAGTGAAGCTTTGTTTTTTCTCTTTACCCTTCACCCATCACTGTTTTCTGCCTCTGCGAGAGGTACTCTGTTTCGTACAATTGCTTCATCTGCGCACTCAGAATCGTGAAGAGCTCTACTACGGCTTCGGCTATCCTCCTCCTACAGGAGGAAGAATGGTCAACCGATCACCGTCCCGCAACTGTGTACGAAACCCCCGTTTAAACCTGACATTCGCTCCGTTCTGCAATACGTTGATATAGGCGCGGATATCTCCACTCTCCGCGAATATGCGCGGAGAAATCTGAGGAAAGCGGCGAACAAGCGCGCATAATGCTGCAAGAACATCCGCCCCTTGTTCGAGTTCAAGTGTCACAGGATGTTCAGAAAGCTCATCCTTGAAGGAGAAGGAGACCTCCACAGTGACATTCATTGGCCGTCGATCAGTGAGAGCGAGATCTCGTTGTGCCGCGGGATCAGTTCGTACAACGATTCCTCGGTGAGCCGCTGGCCGCGTACACGGATCACCCCGTTCACCATCGCGGTATCGACACGATCGGCGCCACAATGAACGATCGCCGCTAATGGGTCGGACAGAGCACCGGCAAACTCGATGCCGGTGACATCGAACGCAATCAGGTCGGCCGCCTTCCCCACTTCAATCGAGCCGATCTCCTCCTCCCGTCCGAGTACCCGCGCACCGCCCATTGTGGCGAGATACAGCGCATCACGGGCCGACAACGCACGTGCTCCGTAGCGTACCCGCTGCAATAGCATCGCCTGCCGGACTTCGCGGATCATGTTGGATGTATCGTTGCTCGCTGAACCGTCCACGCCGATTCCGATCCTCATCGCAGTGTCCTTCAGTTCGGCAACCGGCGCAATCCCCGATCCAAGGGTCATATTGGAGCTCGGGCAGTATGACATCCCGCAACCGGCGGCGGCAAGCTTGCCTTTGTCGCCGGCGTTCAGGTGAACTAGATGAGCGAACCAAACATCCCCTCTGAGCCAGCCCAGTTCTTCCATGTAATCGACCGGCCTTGCTCCGAACTTCTCAAGGCAGAACTCTTCCTCATCCCTCGTTTCGGCAAGGTGCATGTGAAGAAGAACGTTGTATTCGCGCGCAAGGTCGAGTGATCGTCGCATCAGGTCAGCAGTGACAGAAAACGGCGAGCAAGGGGCGAGTGCCACCCGTAGCATGGCAAACGGCCGCACATCGTGATACCGCTCGATCACTCGCTGACAGTCAGCCATGATCTCGTCTTCGGTCTGAACCACGCTGTCGGGAGGGAGACCCCCATCCTTACGCGACAAAGACATCGAGCCGCGACAGGGATGGAACCGGATGCCGCTCATCGTCCCCCCTTCGACCTCTGCGTCGAAGATCTCCGGGTAGCCGTGGGGGAAGAGATAGAAATGGTCCGTCGTTGTTGTCGCCCCCGACAAGAGCAGTTCGCTGCAACCGACGGCAGCGCTGATGCGAACCGCCTCGGGATCAAGCCGCTTCCATCGTTCATACAAGAAGACGAGCCAATCGAACAGTTCGCGGTCAGATGCCCCCGGGACATTCCGGAACAGTGTCTGATACAGGTGATGATGGGTGTTAACAAATCCGGGGAGGAGGACCTTTCCCCTTCCATCGACTACCAGGTCGGCACCAATGTTTGATGCGTCATCGAGAATGCGCTTGATCACGTTCCCTTCCACGAGGACGCTGCCACCGCGAATCTCACGGCGCTCTCCATCCATCGTTGCCACCAGATCGAAGTTGCGAAATAGTGTCTGTGACATCGGCTAGCCCTTACTGAGCGCAACCTTGTCCGCGATCTCTAAGAACGAAGCGAGAAGAGAAATCGCCGCTTCAAGATCGTCTTTGTGTGACATCTCTACGATGGAGTGGACATAGCGCGAGGGGAGGGACAGGGTAATCGCCGCCGAGCCTGACTGCGCCCGCTGCATCGCGCCGGCATCGGTGCCACCGCGCGGCAAGACTTCCATCTGGAAGGGTATATTGCGATCCTGTGCCAGTTTCTTCATCGTCCGTACCAACGCCGGATGCGAGATAGAGGCACTGTCGGCAAGCTTTATCGCCACGCCGTCTCCCAGCTTTGTAATCTGTTGCGCGCCGGAGACGCCGGGCATATCCACCGCCAGGGTAGTGTCGAGTGCGATCCCGATCTCGGGATTGACGGCGAAGCCGGCAACCTGCGCCCCGCGCAGACCCACTTCTTCCTGTGTTGTACCAACAAAATAAAGATCACATGCAATCTTCTTCGCGCGCTTGATCGCCTCGATTCCGATGTACACACCGGCGCGGTCATCGAGTGCCTTCCCAGACACGCATGTCTCTCCAACAAGAAAATCCTGGCGCATAGTGACCATGTCACCCACCGATACCAGCTCGCACACGCGCTTCTCAGGAAGGCCGAGGTCGACAAACAGGTCCTTTAATTCGGGGAGCTTCTTCCGTTCCTCCTCGGTCATGATGTGGATCGGTTTGCTCCCGATGCATCCGACCAGATCTCCCGCGTCGGTATGCACGACCACACGCTGGGCGATCAGCGTCTTGGCATCGAACCCCCCTAACGGGTGAATACGCAAGAAGCCCGTCTCTTTCTCGATATAGCTCACTATGAATCCGATCTCGTCCATGTGCGCGGCGATCATCACCACCGGTCCATCGCCCCTGCGATGAGCGATGAGATTGCCGAGCGAATCGGTGTCGATCGTATCCACGTGACCCGCAAGCGCTGCCGTGATGATTTCCCGAACTTCTTCTTCATGCCCGGAGACCCCGGCCGCCTCGCTCAATCGTCTTAGAAGCTCCATAAACCCTCCTTGTACCTATCCTCGCTCATTGTACAAATAACGAGCGGGGCATCAACGGTTGTAAACTGATCTCTCCCGTTGCTATGATCACGTCATGATCCCACTTCGCGACTACCGGCAGAGCAGGACTTTCCCAGCGGTTACTGTCGCGTTGATCATTATCAACCTGCTTCTGTTCTCATACCAACTCACACACAGTTCGCACGAGACTCTGACGCTCGATGTCTCTTCCTGGCACGATTACGGGATGAATTTTGCCGACATGACAAAGCCGGTATCCTATGTACGTATCTCACCACGCGATGCATTCGTATTCGCATACGGCTTTGTCCCCGGAGAATTCTTGTCGGGGAATGATCTCCCACCGACGATCAATCTCCCTTTGTGGATAACGCTGTTCAGTTCCATGTTCTTACACGGCGGACTGTTACACTTGTTAGGGAACATGCTATATCTCTGGATATTCGGTGATAATGTAGAAGATGCGATGGGACACGGAAGGTTTCTCCTGTTCTACCTTCTATGCGGCCTCATCGCGACAGCGTCGCAGATGGCGATTTCTCCCCACAGCCCCGTTCCCCAGATCGGCGCTTCCGGTGCGATCGCCGGTGTCCTTGCCGCTTATTTCATGCTCTTCCCGTTTTCCCGCGTCCTTACCCTCATCCCTATCTTCTTCTTCGTTCGATTGATCGCCATTCCCGCCGTCTTCCTTCTCGGCATATGGTTCTTATTCCAGGTGATAAGCGGAGCAACGGCGACAGCAGCCTCCGGCGGAATCGCTTTCTTTGCCCACATCGGGGGATTTGTTGCCGGTGGATTCCTGGTCTTTATCTTTCGCCGCCGCGGCGTGCCTGTTGTTCTGTGGCGATCGCTCCGTCGGCGGCTCTGATGTACAAACGGTTGCACGAGACCATGTTGCCGACTCCCTCGTCCGGCGTGCGCTTTGTCTCGGGCACGATGTTCTATCCTTCACATCAGGCATAAAACCTGGTATGATGGACTACCGCATCTAGATCGATAAAGGGGTGATGAGGAATGCGAAAAGGTGCACTCCTGGGTGTCACCGTTGTACTTGTCTTGCTTGTCGGCACTGTAGCATTAGCCGCCAGCAGCACGTTGGTCGATCACCATCCGATCGTCATCGGCAGCAACTATGAGTTTACGGCCGCCAACGGCGTCGTGTCAGGATCGGGAACGAGCGATGATCCATACATTATCGCGGGATGGAAGATCGATGCCGGATATCACAAGTACGGGATCAGCATTCACCGGACGGACAGATATTTCGTAATCCACAATGTCGTGATAAGCGGCGCATCGCAGTCTGCGATTTTGTTAAGCTACGTTGAGAACGGGACGATCATCGATTGCAGACTCTCGGGAAACTGGATCGGAATCACGCTCAACTTCGCATCGGCGAATATGATCCGGGAATGCAAAATGACAGACAATACAGACGGTATCCACCTCTATTTCTCACACGACAATCAGATATTCCAAAACGTCGTCTCTAAGAACGACACCGGAATCTGGTTCGATGCCTCGAATACCAATGAGATCGTCAGAAACGAGATATCGGACAACCACATGGGTGTTTATCTCGATCTGGGATCGCAAGGGAACCTCGTCTACCACAACTCCTTTGTCGACAACTACCATGACGCTCACAGCGTGGACGTCAACCGTTGGGATAAGGACAGCGAGGGCAACTACTGGTCGGATTGGAAGGCGATAGATGCAGATGAAAACGGTATCTGGGACTCTCCATATGTGATCCGAAGCCAAGGGGATCAAGACAACTTCCCGCTTACAACTGCTCCAAATCCTCAAGCCCCCGGAGACGACTAGTTGATATGAGCAGGTCGCGATCTACAGCCACGCTCGCGGCCTGCTTAGTCACTCACCACTACACAACAACTTGGGGCACGTGCCCTGCCAGTCTATTGTTTTCGTGGAGAACCGATGTCAGCTGAGAAATTCTCTCGTTACTTGCAGGGCGAGCTTCCTTATCCTCTGACGCACGTGCTGATTCAGGAGTTACGGAGCGGTCAGCGGATCAGCCAATGCTTCCTGGTTAAGCAAAAGACCCAGCGTTCCACCCGCACCGGCGATCCATATCTGGAGATCGTCCTTGCCGATAGATCCGGGATGATCCCTGCACGTGCCTGGGCAGAGGCGACACAGCGGTTCTTGATGCAGTTTGAGGAAGGGGATTTCGTCTTTGTCGAAGGGCGAGTAGAGACTTACCGCAATGCGTTACAGATCATAGTAGAGACGATAAGACGATTGGAGACGTACGAGAAAGAGGCGGGGAAGGTGGCGGGATTCGACCCCGGTCTTCTTGTTCCAACAAGCGCGCGAGACCCAGAGGAGATGTGGAACCAACTGCAGTCGCTGATCGGCACAATCACTCCGCCTCAGCTGCAACAGCTGACGGCATCGATTGTAGATGAGAACGCCGAGGCGTTGCGCACGTTTCCTGCGGCGGTTCAATACCACCACGCCTACTTGAGCGGTCTCCTCGAACATACACTGGAGGTAACCGTCGGAGTCCACCGGTATGCTGAAGACTCGGTCCTTGATCAAGGCATGGCGACTGCAGGGGCGATCCTACACGATATCGGCAAGATAAGAGAGCTGGAGAACCCAATCGCCCCCCGTTACAGCAGCGACGGACAACTGAGCGGCCATCTCATCCTCGGGCGCGACATAGTCCGAGATGCAGCGCACAAGATCGAGTGGTCCGATTCCCGCCTTCCCGAGCTGTTGGAACACATCATCATCTCACACCATGGCGCGCTGGAGTTCGGTGCCGCCGTTCTCCCCAAGACGGCCGAGGCAATCGCCGTCTACTATTTCGACAACCTGTCAGCACAGCTAAACATGGTCAAGATGCACATCACACAAGACAACGAGCAAGGCGATTTCACCGACTGGCACGGCCTGTTGAAGCGAAAATTGTTCAAGGGAATCGAGCCGCCCGACTGACAGCGGGCGTCATTCTAAAAGCGCATCATCCATCTACAAATGAGGAACGCCCATGTTGAGCGCCGTCTCTGCGATATTGAACGCATAATCGCGGATACGTAACAAGCTGTCGAAGATGGTCGCCAGCCCGGGTGCGTTCTTCCCCCCTTTTGCAAGCCGCGCTCGTTCCTCCCACTTTGGGGTATGATCACGTTCGGTAAGAGCGTTGTTGGCCTCGGTAAGGTCGGAGCTTAGGAACGCCTCAACGCTACGCGCAACGATCGCCTCGGCATCTGCAGCGAGACCGTTGATCCCAGCAATCGTTTCGTCGGCAAGCTGGCCGTTGAGGGTGACGACGGCGCGCGAAATCTTGACAGAGTGGTCGCCGATCCGCTCTAGAATCTTCGCAGCGCCGTGATATTCGTGAAACAAGATACGACTCATGCCGATCTCTTTTTCTAGGAGTAAGTCGCGCAGCAGGAGCCCTAACTCGCGCGACATGACGCGCGTGAGGCGATCGGCTTCGGTATCACGCTCGATAACGTCATTTGCCAGATCGATGTCAAGAGAGACAAACGCACTCACCGCATCACGAAGCATCGCCTGTGTAATGGCGAATATCCTGCGCAAGGTCGCCTCTGCCGCGAAATCGCGCATACTCACGAGACAATGCAGAACGATGCGATCCTGCGCCTCGTCCATGATCTCCAGGCCAACGAGCGACTGCGCCACCTGCCGCACCGCCCGTCGTTGTCCGGGGGCAATGCGAGCACCATCTACCTCAATCACGTCAAATCCCGTGATGTAGCAGGAAATGATCGCCCGTTCTATCCAAACGGCATCCTTACCCTCCAAGGAGAGGGTGACGCGATTCTCTCCTTTGAGATCACGCGGAACAAGAAGAAGGCTGCCGGTCGTGTTCTCCACCACCGTTACCTCTGATCCCTGGTGGATCCCGACCCCCGTTGCCCATTCCTTGGGGAGGGTGACAAAGAATGTTCCTCCACCGGTTATTTGCACCTTTCGACTATCCATTTCTCCCCTGGTTTGAGTATAGATGAACCGACATGTATATACAAATCCAGAGGAAATGCCTTTGCTC
>CAZBSW010000082.1:0-8017 GCA_964494835.1 uncultured Thermotogae bacterium | reverse complement strand
CATTATCCAGCGTACGCCGGTTGATGTTGACGCCCAAGAGACGCACAACCAACGGGTTGATCAAGTCAAATAGCCAGCCAAGCCACGCCCATTCAGGGCGCATATGCTCAAGCAGTATGATCTTGCCCTTACGGTTTGTGACCCGAGAGAGCTCCCTTAATCCTAAGACCGGATCGGGCACCGAGCAGAACACGAAGGTTCCCACGACCGAGTCAAACGATGCATCAGGGAAGGTGAGCGCCTGGACGTCCATCTGCCGAAGATCAACCTCACGATGCGTTGTTCCGGCACGAATTCGCGCCCTCTCCAGCATCCGTGGGCTAAGGTCAATTGCGGTAACTTGCACACCCGAAGGGTAGTACGGGATGTTCTTGCCCGTTCCGACCCCAACCTCAAGGAGCTTCTCGCCGGCCACACGTTCCCACAACATTGGGCGTAGCTTACGGAAGGCAAGCCTCTCCATCATGCCCTCCAGTGAGTCGTAGAGAGGAGCGATGCGGTCGAATCTTGCCCTCGCACGGGACGCAACCTGATCCTCGATCGCGGTGAGAGGCATGTTCTCAGTCGAACCGTCCCCAACGATAAGTTGCAGCCCTCTGACGTTAGTAATCCGAACGTGATCTCCTGAATGCAGTTCGCCAGTGGAGGAGGCTTTCCAGAGTTCGCCACGCCACCGAACAACACCGACATGTCCGCTGCCGGACATCACCTGTGCCTCTTGTCCGATCATTCCTTCACGGCCTGTGGCCACAGGACTGTGCATGGCATGGACGATCTTGCTGTACATGACCAGCGAAGTCGCCGAGATGGCAAGGTAGATCGGAACAGCCAGGGGTACTGGAAGGAACAAGAACACTGCCAGGCCTGTGACCGGCATGCTTAGAAGAACGTGACACCACGGCATCTCTCTCCTCCTCTCGGTCTCTTGTGGAAGGGCCGGCGCCACCGCCGGCCCTCCTTGCTTAGTCCCATTCGCTAATGGCTCTCATCACCCAAGCTGCCCAGGTACATTCCGTGCCAACTGTGGAGCCAGACAGCACCCGTGTACCCATTGACCGATAACATTCCAACGATCTGGCCGTCCCGTAGCGTGTGAAGCGTGTAGTAGCCGTAGAACGCTGCTGCATGATCCCCGGCTTGTAGCTCGGGTGCATAGCGATCGAGATACTCCTGAGCAAGAGCAACCGCGTCCGATTCGCTGACGGGCATTTCCCCACTCGCAGAGGGGCCGCGGGAGAACCCCATCATGCCACCGCCCATGTAACCGTACTTCTCGTTCCACATCATGTTCGGTCCCGGTTCGAGCGAGACGCGGCCGTTGAACCGATCAATGAGAAACTCGTAGGCATAGCGCCCTGTCTCGGTTTCCCTGGCCTCCGCGTAGAAGTGATTGTCGAACACCATTACCTCAGCAAGCTCGAGGGATGCGCCACCATGCGATTCAATGTAGTTTTCAGCAGTTTCGACTGCTTGCGCATTCGAGAACGGTTGTCCGTTCGGTTGGCTTCCCCAATCCCAGCCGTCGCATGTCCCGCCCATCATCCCGAATCCCATCGACCCAACGCCAGGCCAGCCGAATGAGAAGGCTCCAACAGATCCGACGAGAGCAATCGCTGCGACGATCGCCGCCAGTGTCACTAACCATCGCTTCCTGTTCTGCATGTCTCTTTCCTCCTAAGTGGTTGTTCGCTCTGTTGTCGTCTCCTGCAGACAACACTTGTTGCTCCCAAACTTTCTCCGTTTGGACTTCCATTAGTGCGATAACCCTACCCCCCTGGGGTGGATATGGTGTGGAGTAACGATGTTTATTCTGTGAAGAAACAGGCTCTTCTAGAGTTGCTCGTGCCGCAGAAGAAACACGTTGAACGCGACGATGATGGCGCTCATCGCCATAATCAAGGCACCTCACTTGGGTTGCGGGGTGAGACCGATCCGATAGAAGATGCCTGCGGCGGCTGGGATAACAACAGCGGTTTACCCGGCTGTGCCCAAACGAGATTCTGCTTCATCTTGCGCATCGTTGCGCAGGAGGGCCCAACAGGCTTCGCCACATATCTGGGGTCATCCTTCATGAGAACCACGTCTGCCAGCCTCGGTGGCGACGTTCGCTCCCGCGCCGATCGCGATACCGACGTTTGCCTGTACAAGCGCTCTAGCGTCGTTGATTCCGTCTTCCTGCAGCTCGGTGATCTTCTCTCGCTTGTCCTCCGACCTGACTTCGGCGATACAGTGCTCGATTCCCAGTTCCAATCGGCAACAGCCGGTGCATCACCAGTCAGCAGCACTGGTTGGATTCCAAGGCCCTTCAGCGAAGAGATCGCCTCGCCGGATTCGTCGCGAATCAGATCTGCGAGCGGGCGTGCTTCAGGTTGTGGACGTTGAACAGCCGGTGGCCTCTCGTTGATTTCCGGGACGCGCTACCGCTCAAGATACAGAGGGAGGTTCTTCTCCCCTGGCAGGCCGAACACGTGTCTCACGCCGTGATCTTTCAGCAACTCAGGAAGCCCCCCACTCCTTTCATCTCCGCAGCGACACACTCCTTTGCATCCCTCAGTGGGTCTGACAACGGCTAGTGCACACCCTCCGGCATCTTCCACCCGCCGAGCAGGGTATCGAGGTCGGTTTCGAGTGCGGCCCGACCTGCCTTCATCACCCGACTGTAGACTGCTACGGCGTGGCCCAACTCTCTGCACTGCTTCAGAGCAATCACGGGTTCCGGGAGGTACTCTGCATCAAATACGTCTTCCTTGATCTTCCCTGCCCGCCAAGCCATCCCGACTGGCCCTACTCGCAGCGATGTGGTCAAGCCAACCGGCAGTATGCCACTGAGGATGAAGTAATCGATGATCGATCCGAGAACCTTTTCTTGGCCTCCGTTCCCGCAAGCCCCCACCGCAATTGCCCCTCCAATCTTATGGTGCATCAACATCCCCGCGCGACCAAGTGGACGGCACCGGTCCATGAGAGCCTTGGCCTGTGCGTTGATCGTGCCGAAGTATGCCGGAGCACCGATGATGATCCCGTCTGCACGGATGATCTCGGAGTAGATTTCCTCCATGTCATCCTTGAGTGCGCAGAACCGCTCCTTGCTGACCGGGCACAACCCGCAGTCAATGCACGGGTCAACCCGCTTCTTGTCGAGTGAGATAAGGGAGACTGTTACACCTCCAAGCTCACTTGCCCCCTTGAGGCTTTCTTCTACCATGAGTAGAGTGTTCCCTTTCCGCGGGCTTCCCGATATCCCAAGGATGCGTACGTCCGGTTCTTGATTCACGCTTGACCTCCTCTTGATAGCGGCGCAGGCTTCCGGCATTTTCCGGACCTACGCTCGCGATATTCCCAGGCAGAGATTCGCCGGAAGAACCTAACATCGTGACCTGATCGGGCATTGTCGTTGCCTATTCCAGGACCGCATCGTACCAGTCATCGAACCCCTCTAACTGCGGCCCCGGATCCGAATCGACATCTACGACAACCGGGACACCTTTTTCGTTCATCTCCAACGCCTTCTTCACTGTTTCTTGAAGACTCCCGGGGTCTATCACCTTCAGACCGAAACATCCTGCAGCTTCAGCGGCTTTCACGAAGTCCAGTTTCTGGTGGAATTCACTGGCTACATACTGTCCCGCGTAGATCCGTTTCTGCTCATACTTGATCCAGCCCAGTGCCCCGTTGTTTATAATGACCCACGTCACCGGAATGCGGTATTCGCTGGCTACGGCCATCTCGTGGAGTCCCACCATTTGGAACCCGCCGTCGCCGCAGATGCTTATCACTCGCATCTCCGGCCTGGCAAGTTTGACGCCGAGCGCCGCTGCCACGCCAAACCCAAGGCAAAGGTAGTCACTGGGGGCGGCCCAATTCCCTGCCTGCTTGATCTCCATGTACGGAGATGCAGCCACCCACTGCATGTGCGCCCCGACGTCCTGAACGACGAAAGTGCTTTCGTCGACCTGCTTGCTGATTTCCCAGACGCTCTTGCCGGGATGGATCGGCCGATTCGTAGAGTTTAGAATGTCTTGGCTTTCTGCTATGTAGCGCTCGCGCAGTCTGCTCAAGCTACCTGCTGTAGCTCTCTCGGGAATCTCATTCCGATGCGGTGCTAGCGCTTCGATGAGCTGCGACAGTACCAGCCTTGCGTCACCGACGATTCCGCAATCCGGTCTCCAGTTTCTTCCGATCTGGTTGACATCGACGTCGATGTGTACAAGTTGCGGAGGTCGCCATTTCCAGTCCGCTGTCTGCAGACCCTCCAGTTGTGATCCTACCCAGATCTGGAGATCCGCTGCCTCGTAGATCTCACGTGACCACTTCGTCCTCGCGACTCCCACACACCCCGCCGCCAAAGGATGGGTGTCCTCGATACTTCCCTTGCCGCCTGGTGTCGTCAGTACCGGGCAATCCAGTAGAGACGCGAGGGCTTTCAGCTGCTCGTATGCCCGCGACCGATGAACGCCCGATCCGGCAACCAGCAATGGCGCCTCCGCTGCGAGAATCAACTGTACCGCTTTAGCAATGTCCGCCGGATTCCCCTCACTGCGTCGCGGTTCAAGCAGCTCACCGGTTTCACGATCGACCTTGGCGACGCCCACATCGAGCGGTATCTCCAAATAGACCGGGCCCGGTGGCGATGTGATTGCCTTCGCAAAGGCTCTGCGCATAGCCCAGTAGATCCGTTTCGGATCTTGCAGTCGCCAGGTCCATTTGCAGAATGGCTCCGTTGCCTTCATCTGCTCGAACTCCTGCATGACGCCGCGACCGTTCCCCGTGACAGAGGGGCCAGGGCAGATAGCCAGCAATGGCATCGAACCCAGTGTGGCTTCGCCGAGTCCAGAGAGCAGGTTTCCCCACCCCGGACCAAGCGTTCCCGTGCAGATACCGGGGCTCCCGGTTGCGAGACCGTATCCGCACGCCATGAAGACGGCCGCCTGTTCGTGCCGCACCAGTACCGGCTTAACACCTTCCCTCTTGTAGAGCGGGCCAAACAGATGTGGGTTTGGAACTCCAAATATGTATCGACTGCCCTGCCTCTCCAGAAAATCCACAATCGCTTCGTTGACCGTAATTTGAGTCATATCTCTAGCACCTCGCAAATCCCTCCCTCAGTCCGCCGGGAACGGCAGCGGACGAGACGTCTAATCGTATCCTCATCCCGCAGCTTCGCGTCCATGATCACGTCTGCAAGCTCCCACTCCGCTGCACGTTGCGATAACCGTTCCTTGCCCACTACGCCGACACATCAACATGCAGTCCCGTGCTTCGTATGGCCGGGATCGCCATTCGGTGCCGGTACTCATCGGATGCTGTCAACCTCCCCCCTTTCCCTATAAACCATGACAGAATCGGCGTATGCCTCATCCTCTCGCTCTGGCTTACGGTCAGTTGCACTTCGCTGCGTTCTTTGCAGCCTGCACGCGCTTACTCCATCTCTGCAACAGCACTTCCTCCAAGCGCCCGCTCGCGGCGACCTCAAATTGCCCGCCAAGACTTACGGGCGTCACACGCCCCGCCTCAGAGTGGGGTCAAGTCTGTCTCGCAATCCATCACCGATGAGGTTGATCGCAAGGCTCGCCAGCATGATCGCACCTCCGGGGATCATCGATAGCCTTGGCGCAATGAACAGGTATTTCCTTCCGCTGTTGAGCATTGTCCCCCATTCAGGCATGGGCGGCTGAGCTCCGAGCCCCAAGAATCCGAGTGCGGCAATTGACAAGATGGCACCCGAGAACTGCAGAGTGCCCACGACGATAATCAGGGAGGCGACATTGGGCAGGATCGTCTTCCACATGACCCTCGTCCCCGTTGATCCAATGGCGCGGGCGGCCATGACATAGTCCTGAGTTTTCACGGTCAGTACGCCGCTGCGAACGACTCTCGCGAACGTCGGAATCTGCCCGATGCTGACCGCCTCGACTGCATGCAGGAATGTCGGTCCAAGGATGGTGACAAACAAGATGGATAGAACGAAATACGGGAGTCCCAGCACGATGTCCATTGCTCGCATGATAAGTGAGTCGGGGATGCCTCCAAAATAGCCTGATAAGATCCCCAAGGTCGCGCCGACTGCCAGTCCGCCGACGACTGCGAGGAAGGCTCCACCCAACGAATACCGAGCACCCGCAACGATCCTGCTAAACACATCCCTTCCGAACTCGTCGGAGCCGAAGAGCCACTCTGATGATGGGGCGCGCAAACGGTTTGTCAGATCCGTCTCAGATGGATCATGCGTAAGGATTATCGGGCCAAAAACGACGAAGATCAGATTGATGCCGAAGATGACTAGACCCACCAGGAGTGCCTTGTCTCTCAATGCCTTCCTGCGCATGCTCATTTCCTCTCTTTAGTTTAGTACTTCACCCGTGGATCCATGTACGAGACAACGACATCCACTGCCAGGTTCGTTAGAATAAAGGCCGCCCCTATAATCAAGACTGAGTAGCGTACTACCGGATAGTCTCTCGACAGGACTGCCGTGATCAGCCGCTGCCCGACTCCCGGCCATGCGAAGATGGTCTCCACCAAGACCGCTCCCCCCATCAGCGTGCCGAACTGCAGTCCGGCCACCGTAATGATCGGCGTCAGGCAGGTGCGCAAGACGTGCTTGCAGACTACCGCCATCTCATTGAGTCCCTTGGATCGTGCCGTCCTGACGAAGTCTTGTTGAAGCACTTCCAGGACTGTTGTTCTTGTCAGTCTGGCGAATAGCGCAAAAGAGAAGACGGATAGAGTCACCACCGGCAATACATAGGATTTGAATGAGGCCGCACCGGAGGTAGGGAAGATGCGGAGTTGATATGAGAAGAAGTAGATCAGGACGATCCCGACCCAGAAGATTGGCACCGAGACTCCGCTGATGGCGACAACTCTAAGAATCAGGTCGAAAAGACTCCCCCTTGTCACGGCCGAAAGAACGCCAACTGGGATGCCAACGAGCATCGAGAGAACCAAGGCGCCTATACTCAGCTGCAGCGTCTTCAGAAAGGTGGATCGAATGATGTCCGCAATAGGTCGAGTTGTGGACCAGGACTTCCCCCAGTTTCCCGTGACTGCGTCACCGAGGAACGAGACGTACTGAGCGATCAGGGGTCTGTCGAGCCCGAGCTGGTGGCGAACGGTGTCGTACGATTTCTGATATAGATTCTGCCCAAGCATCAGCTTGACTGGATCTCCAGGCGCCAGGATGAGGAGGAAGAACAACAGGGTGACAAGGACAAACAACTGAGGGATTGCCTGCACAAGTCGAGCGAGGACGTAAGAATGGGTCGACATCTCTGACACCTCAGTGACCAGGGTGATCCGCCAGTGGCGGCCGAACTCCTCTTAGCTGATTCTCTCAGTGGGTAGAGGGATCCCGACAGGGTCGGGATCCCTCCAAGTGGAGCCTATTGAGCTATTGCTCGATCCAAGTCTTGCTGAGAAGTGCTATCTCATTCGGATTGACCTCAAAGTTGTGTACGTGCGTATTCACTCCCCACAGCCCCATATACCAGTAGAGCGGGACCATGTAGGATTTCTGAATCAGCATTTCCTGGATCTGAGTGAGCAGATCCAGCCTCTTGGCCTTGTCCAGCTCTGTCCCAGCTGCGGTGATCAGCTGAGTCAGTTCCGGATCGTCTATCTGGGACCAGTCGAAGGTTGAAGTCGGGAGGAAGCATTGGTTAAGCATCGACTGAGGATCGAATCCAGCAAAACCCCACCCGATGAGCCATAGCTCTTGGCTTCCTGCGGAGACATAGTCCCAGAATGAACCAACTTCCATGACCTTGATTTTGACGTTCAAACCAATCTTCTTTAACTGCCCTTGAAGTGCAACGGCTATGTCCTCATCCTTGAAATACCTTCCCTGGGCGAGCGACAGCTCGACCGTTGCGCCGTAGTACCCGGAGTCCTTCAGAAGCTGCTCGGCCTTCTGTGGGTCATATTGCCGTGCAACATCCGGTTTGGACCCAAGCATCTCGGGCGGTAGCGGCCCCGTGGCTTTCCGTGCATACCTCTCGAGCACGTAATCGTATATGGC
>CAZBSW010000081.1:0-8037 GCA_964494835.1 uncultured Thermotogae bacterium | reverse complement strand
CGCTTCGACTATCCTGGCGATCACATTTGCCCTGGCGACTCCGGTGGGCCAGCCCTAAATGAGTATGGAGAGATCGTCGGTGTGGCGTCCTGGGGTAACTTCGCCACCGAGAGCACCTATCGTCCCACATATGAGAACTACGAATGGATAGCTGGAGTCATCAGCGCGGCGGACCCCTTGGGCCGACTTGAGGGGTTCGTCGTGAGTGCTGGCAGTACCAGAAATCTTGATGCATTCCACGAGCCCTACAGCTACGTTCCGGCAGCCGGTAGGGCATTGGTGGAGATCGTCGGCATAGGTATTGCGGGCTCGGATGACCATGTCTACGCATGGTATGAGGACGGCACTGTGAGCTCGGGCACAAGCTCGGATCTCGACTTGTATCGAACTTCCCGTAGCTACTCCTTTCCCCCTGGCAAGACGCCGGCGGACATCGTGGGCATGGGGATCGCTGGCTCCGATGACCGTGTCTATGCCTGGTACCGTGACGGGACCGTCAGTATAGGCATTTCCTCAGATCTTGACTTCCACCAGGCTCCCTACAGCTACTCCCTTCCTCCTGGCAAGACACCGGCGGACATCGTGGGCATGGGGATCGCTGGCTCCGATGACCACGTGTATGCCTGGTACCGTGATGGGACTGTTAGTTCTGGGACCTCGTCGGATCTTGACCTGTATCGAGCTCCCTACAGCTACGATCTTCCTTACGGCAAGACTCCTACTGACATCGCTGGCATGGGGATCGCTGGCTCCAACGACTATGTCTATGTCTGGTACCGTCTGTCCGTCAAGTAGCACTTGACCTGGTACGAGTTCGGGCCAGGAACGTAGCAAGGCTCTAGGTTATTGGGAGTGGGTCAGAAGACGCCGCTACTCAAGACCTAAAGCGTCTCTTCATGCATTGGGTGGTACTGAGAGTGACGTCCATCACCAAGATGCGGCCAGCAAGTGAGCTCTGCACTGAATCCCCGGACTCCGTGCTACCAAACTGCTGTTTCTATCACGTTTCCGGGAATCCCGTCGTTCACGTGCTCCACTACATCCATGGACCCGCTAATCCATGTTGATTTCGACATTGTGTTTGCAGCGGATTCAGGGGTGAACGTCAAGATGAGCGGCCTAGACTGAGTCTTGAAGTAGACCGGCCACGGAGGACTGCTCGGCCGAGGTAGGCAGTTGTCTGTCAGAGCGTAGGCTTGTAGTCTTGTCAACGGAAGAAGGAGGGAGGGATGAAGCTTGACAGAGCATTGAGTCTGGTGATGCTGGTCCTCGGAGCTCTTCTGGTCCTCACCTCGTGTACAGGGAATATCGCCGTCCCGTCTTCGCAGCGGATCACGTTTGCCCTGGTCCTCGACACGCGGGTGTACAACGGAATACCTGTCATCGCTGATGTTCTCGATGATTTTGGAGGGACCATCCTCGAGGTAGTTACCGACACCCTAACCAGCTACCCGAACACAGCCAATCATGCGTGGGCCCGCCTGACAACGCTGGAAGAGCATCCCACAAATCGACGATACGTTCTCGACTTCTACCTCGACATGGACGGAAGTGGCATGAGGAACTCCGGCGATCTATGCGGGGTGCAGCACTTCGACGTGATGCCAAACGCTGTCTGGAGCGAGACCAAGTATTTCTCAAACGACTTGGAGACCGTTCCCTAGGACACCAAGAACCGCCAAGGGCCGAGTCAGACTGCTATTCTCGAATTGTCGCCACTTCACGAGAGCTGATCGCAGCTTCGCGGGGCGGTCACCTGGACCAGGACGCGCATTTCAGCACAACAGCCTCTCGACCAAGGATCGACCTCGCAGGAACCACTGAGAAGAGCACTTCCATAAAGGCTTTGAGCTTCCTTCTTCACGGAGCTTACCAAGCCACCGCTAATACTTGAGTTCCGCATTCATTCCCCGGGCTCCAAACCGCGGTTCCTACAGCGATCTCAGAAACCCATACGTTCGCACGCCGATCTGCGTCCCCGTACACGTCTGTCCATTAGGATTTTGGCATCATGTTTGGACCCGATTCCGGGGTGAAGGTCAGAGAGCTTGTACGGGTCGTTAGCTGGTCATATGATGGGTGTGCGGTAACATCGGCACCGATTTGTGACAAGATATGAAACGGCATCGAGCACTCCTCGCAAGTGTGAGGAGGCTAGATCACCCGGCACATCCAGCTTCTCTGCCTGCAGTATGCTCCCGAGATTCTTTCCAGCATCTGCCGTCTCGACATGACCGACAGTGACTCCTTGTTGGAGTCGCGCATATACGAAGCAGGATCCGGCAATTGGTAGCAAGTGTGGGCAGCTCCTATGCACGTTCCCTCGCTCCTTCAGGCGGTTGCATCGCAAGCTGGTAAAGCTGCTCCGCATCGTGGGAACTCCCCACCATTGGTGGGACAATACCCTTTGTACCGGTCTCCAGCGACGCAGCATGCATTGACACGAGATCTCGGGGACCCGGACCAGAAGGTGAATGCCAGCCGCAAGCAAAGACGCAGTCACGTGTACCTCAGATTCCATCTTGAAGACCCCGTGCTCCGTATCAATCACAACAAGCCGGCATCCTCCATCCGCAAGAATCCGGCAGACACTCGTACTGGACTTTCAAACAGAACATTCCTACCTGGGCACCGGCGTCTACGTCGTCTTCAGCGTCTTTGATATCGTCGTTTCCCGTGCGGCTCTTCCGGACTTGTCGCGGTAAGCGAGGCTCCTTCGTGATCCTGAAGCCTCGTGCGCAGTCGTCGAAATGGAGTCCTCGACTGTACCTGCGCGCTCGAGAACTTCCTTCTACGTGTTCATATCGGCGGGGCTCCTGGAGAGTAGATCGATGCACTGCCACAGCCCCATCGCCTCGTGATAAACGCTTTTCCAGAACGAGCCCTTCGCGCTTGTTACAAGTGTCCCGTCCCTATGCAAGTACCCGAACCATCCGCCAAACTCATGGTCAGGGTAGTTATTGAACGTGTACTCGCTTATCCGGTTGTGCCAAGCCTCGAACCGTGGATCATCTGTCAGGTGGTGAGCCAGCAGCGTCGCGTACATGGCCTCGCTGTGAACCCACCACAGCTTCATATCCCAGTCGAGACTCAGAGAGGGGCGGCCTCCGAGATCCACGACATTCAATAGCCCCCCGTACTGAGCATCCCAGCCCAGCTCGAGACTCGATTCCAAGAGCCTCGCTCCTTGCTCGAGCATCTCCGACCGCCTCGCGGCCTCCTGCAGAAGCAAACCTGAGACGTGGATGCTGTGTCCCGGGATTGCCATGCGCCCTTCGGGGCCGGGCAGAAGTCCGCCATTGGCTGGGGCCTTCTCACGGAGCACGCCTGCGGACGAGTCCAGGAATCCCTGGAGCATGTAGTCGATGACTCCGTCGACAATCGATGCGTCGACGGCTTCCTCGTCGAGCGCGCGCAGGATCTGGCAGGTACCCAGGTAGAGCAAGGACGGCAGAAGCGACACGGTTCTGCGGCTCACCGAGTCGGGAGAAGTGCTTCCCTCGGAGCCGCATTGATACAGCTTCGACAGTCGCAGAAGCATGCGCCTGGAGACGTCAACCGCTTCCTCCGATCCCGCTGCCACCGCATACTCGGCCAGCCCGGCAACGACATAGGCTTCCACGCTGAAGAAAAAGCGTTCGAGCGGAACTCCAGACTTGGTAACCAGCAGATAGGGCTGATCGGCTGTTCTTGCCAGGTGGCGCAGGAGAAACGCATAGCCGAGCGTCGCAGCGTCCAGCCATACGGGATCTCGTCGCACTTTGTTGAACAGCCGCGAGTAGAGCAACACCGTCCGCGCGATAAGCAACACGGACTTGTCCGTGGAGTAGCTTCGACCCTCGCGATCTAGGCATGCTATGTAGCCGAGATCGTCCCAATCGAGCGAGTTTGCCAGCCAGAAGCCGAGCACATGGTCGTGAAGCTCCTCCTCGTATGTCTTTATCAATCGATCTCGCACGGACTGCTGCATGGTGTCAATTCTATCGGGCCCGCGCCCCGCCGGATAAGAGGGGCAAGAGTCCCAGAGTCTTCAGAGTCGTCTCAGTTGGGTTCCCCGTCTCCGGATCCCAGCCGTGCAAGCGGTAGTATTCGTTGAGCATCGTGTCGAGTTTCGTCTGGCTGATGATCGGATCGCACTTCGCGTCGATGTCGGTCTGGAGCTCGTTCATCATGCGCCATGGAAGCGTGTCCTGTGCTCGCCCCAGCCCCTCCCGCATGTTGAAGCAACGCTCCAGTGTGACAATCCGTCGCCCTGCCTCCATCAAGCTCCCCGCAGTGAGGGAGATCCCTGCTGCAGAAGAGAACAAGCGTGCAGCACGATCCTCGTCGATCGCGTACGCGGCCGTCGTGGAGAACGCGCAGAGTCCCAAAGCATCAGTTACAGCGTAGATGTCCTCATGCCAGCGCACAATCTCCGCTCGCTTCTCCAGGACCGATCCGCCGCAGTAGCGACTCGCATCCCCCGTGATGCGGTCCATCAGGGCACGCGACTCTCGCGTCCCCCCAAACTCGGCTATCGTCTCCGTAAGCAGGTGGTCCGCGCCCCGTACGTTCACTGCATAGGCCAGCGCGTACGAGTAGGCGGCACGAAGCTCGACGGCGGTGATCTCAAGTCCCTTCCCCCCATGCATCGTCCACTTCCATGAGTCCCCGCCCACTCTCTTTGCGGCGAGTTTGGTGCCGTCCGCTAGGAGATCGCCAACCCCTTCTCGATAGGCGATTCGCCGTACGAGTTCGAGCATGCTCGCAGCATCGCCCCACGCAGGCCGGAGTCCGTCCATGTCGGTTTCCCCGATCACGCCGGCCTCGAACGTCTCCATCAGCCACGAGATCGTGGACCCCGTCGTACTGACGTCGAGGCCCAGCTCGTTGCACATTTCGTTCAGTCGAAACACGAGTTCTACATCCGTGTTGCCGCAACGCGGCCCAAGTGCATTGACGGTCTCCAACTGCGGCCCGCCAGAGTACGACCCCGCATACGGCCCGTCGCCGACTTCCGTATACCGATGGCAGCAGATGAGGCAGCCGCTGCATCCACGTCGACGCTTGAGATACCCGGCCGGAAGCCAGTCCCGCCCGGACAGCCGACGTGCTCCCTCCTCGTCGTCGATGGTGCTGCGGCGGAAGTTGTAGGCGGGATGCGTGTGCATCTCGTTGAAGAAGTCGACGTCGGCCGCAGTACCGGACTCGAAGAGCTGCAAGGCGAGGGAGTCCTCATACAGGGCGTCACGCGCCTCCGCGACAACCGCGCCAAATGCTTCCGGATCGGCAACAGTGACTACGCCACCTGTGGGATCGATCGCGATAGCTTTGAGCCGCTTGCTGCCCATAACCGCACCCGCTCCACACCGGGAGGCGGAGCAGTAGTAGGACCCGACGATGTTCGCGTACCGAACCAGGTTCTCGCCTGCCGGTCCGATGCAAGCGACTTCTATCTGCTCGGGCACATCCGATAGCATTCTCGTAGTCTCGCGAACGCCCGTTCCCCAGAGCTTCTCCCCTCTGCGTATGTCAACACCGGAGACGTCGATATGCAGGTACGTCGGTGTGGAGGAGACGCCTTGAATCACGAGATAGTCAATCCCCACCCTTCGCATGGCGGTACCGAAATGCCCGCCGAACGATGTTTTCAGGTAAACGCCAGTTTGAGCCCCTTTCGTCGTGACCGTTGTCCTTCCTGCGGTGGGGGCATGCGTTCCGACGAGTGGACCGTTCGAGAAGATGAGCACATTCTCCGGACCGAGCGGGTCGATGCCAGGCGAAGTCAGATCCCACAGAATCTTCGCGGCGATACCGCGTCCGCCGAGGAGTTTCTCAATCAGGGCGGGGGCAATCGTCTCAGTCCGTGTCTTGCCGGTCGTTAGGTTGATATAGACCGCTCGCTGCACAGTCTGTATGGTCATACGAGATCCTCCTCCTCACGCTCGACGGCCGTGAGCGCCTTGGGAAACTGGCAGACCAGGACGCATTCCGGTGCGCCGCCGCAGAGATCGCAGATGAGCGGACGCTTCGAAACAACGTCCCAGTGGATGCCGTTGTAAGGGCAGGCGGCCTCACACAGCTTACAGCCCGTGCAGAGATCGGGATCGAGAGCTATCGCCCCTGTCTTCGGCTTCCTGGAGAGTGCCAACGTCGGGCATGCGGCGAGGCAAGGTGCCTCTCTGCACTGGACGCAGACGCGGGGGTGTACGTCCGCGTGTTCGGCGTCACGTACCGTTTGGATCCGTGATTTCTCGTGCATGAACTCGTTCGTGTGCGTGAAGCTGCAGGCAAGCACACAGCTGTTGCATCCCGTGCACCGCTCCGCACTCACGACCAGTCTCACAGCCATAGTCTCTCCTCCTCCATTCAGGGCTCCCGGTTTTGCGAATGTGACGACACAGTATGCATCGCAGCACTCCTCCTGTCAGAACGATTCGAGGATTGAGACCAGTTTGGGATGCACGAAAATCCCATCGCGCTCAATCACTGTGCCATCGAGTTCGACGGTCGGACGGAGCATCACGCCGTCGGTATGCGCCCGCGTCGCTTCCTTTGGATCGACCTGGAAGATTCCGAGCTGTGGTGGTTGAGCGCCGATCCCAACCTCAATCCCTCCCAGGATGCGCTCATCCTCGAGGATGTTCCCGCATAGCGTTGCCCCTGGGTTCACGCCGTAGGAGATATGAGCAAGGTCGTAGGCGTGGGGGTTCTCGAATGCTTCGAACCATCTTGCGACTTCCGCCGCTTCTTCACCTCCATCGACGTTCGTTACCTTCCCATCCCGGACTGTCAGCACAATGGGGGACTCGAGCAAGCCCATGTCTTCGGGGGGCCAGATCGTACCATCAAACACTAGGGTCCCTTGTATCGAATCCGCGTGAGGATACCAAGAGACCTGCCCAGCGGGATACGTTTGCTCGCCGGGCCCCGACACGGGTCTGGATGCATGGTCAATCGTTCGCCCCTTGATGTTGCACACGAGATCTGTTCCGCCAGGCGTCGCAATGTGCATCGCGGACGCCGCTTCGAGGATCGCAGTGACGTGCTCTCCCAGTTCGACGACCTTCGAGTACCAGTCTGTTGCGCCGATACAACGCTCCATGATTCCGCGCGTCATCATCGTGAGGCACGCATAGCGAGCTCCTGACAACTGAGCTTGCAGCAGGGCCTCGGTGTGAATCAGGTACATCTCGGCCAGTTCGATCAGTACGTCTGCAGACTTCATCGCTGCCGCCAGGGTGGCGGGAGGCTCTAGATCGGGAGCAGGTCGGCGTCCAAACCAAAACACACACGTCTCGCCCCCTGCTTCGCGGCACGCATTGGCGATCTCTTCGACAATCGCGCGATCCGCGCCGACATCAGCATAAAGTAGAACGTCCTCGCCCGGTCGCACGTTGCAGATATACCGTGCAACCGTCTGAGAGGCCTCAGCCAATCGGTTCTCTGTCACCGGCGCCTCCTCCACAATGCCCGCGCCTCTATCGGTCGATCCGCAGTCCGCCACCCTCCAGAACTCGCTTGACCTCCTCGAGCGTAGTCCGGACGACATCGCCAGGAATGGTCTGCTTGATTGCTGACAGTCCTACACTATAGCGGAAGCGGACGCCCGCCGTCGCACCGTCCCTCAGAGGCCCGTAGAGGAACCCAACCACAAAGGCGTCCCCCGATCCGACGCGATCGACAACCTCGATGTCGAAGGTCGGGGCGCGGCAGATCCTGTCGCTTGCTCGTTCGAAGGCAATCCCCATCCATACGTTCCGCCAGGCAGAAGGGTTCTCGCGTAACGCGATCGCAACAATCTCGAAGCCGAATTGCTACGCCAGCTGATGTGTGACGTCCTCATACGTGTCGCCAGCAATGCCGTAGACACGCTTCGTGTCTTTCTTTGTTGTGCCAATCCGAACAGTGGGATCATCACGTAGACGCCCAACAAACGCCCCACACCCAGAATCATGGCACAGGCTCGTACCCACTTCCCCACGCGTTGGTACATTCACCCCCCTTGTCAGCTCAAAGGTTTGAGAGGTAGTCTATCCCTCTTAACCAATGCCAGTC
>CAZBSW010000080.1:0-8061 GCA_964494835.1 uncultured Thermotogae bacterium | reverse complement strand
GGTCGTGCCATAATACGTCATTCTAGCAGATTGGTAATCGAAAATAAAGCTCTGACCCCGTGCCCCAGCATCATTCCAACAGACACACCCTGGATGACACAGAAGACGGGGGCGGCATTTCAGAAGCGAGCAGTTCCCGAAGGACCGCCGACCCCATGAGCCACACCCCCGTCAAGTAGACATTCTACTTGACTGAGGTCTCCCCATCACCTGTACAAAATCCAATGGTAGACCCCGAACCCAAAGGTCAAAAGGCAAGATGCGACCCCATCCGCCCAAAGAGCGTTGCCAAGCCAGAATGAGACAATACCCCTACCGCTGGATAATTAAATCAGGATAACCTTGTCTTCTCGGCAAGTCTGTCATAGATGGCTTGCGCCCAATGGATAGCTTCGTATGCACTACAAGGATTGCGACGACCCTTTTTGTAGTCTGCGCCGCGGCGCTCAGTGTAGAGACGCCGAAGGTCTGTCCCGATCTTCTTGTAGGCTTTGTCAGCGCCTCCATGATCAAGGAACCAACCCGAGACTTCTCCGTGAGTTACCCTATCCCCTGCGAAATATAGGCTGTCTACAGCGTTGATATGGTCCAACGCTGCATTGTAGGCAGCATAATATGCTCTTCCGATAGCAGTTCTGTCTACAGATTCCGGGTTCGGCTCGTTGACGGAGCAGTCCTGACCAGCAAGCTTCTTCGCCAGAAACAGAAAATGCTGCCAGTCAAAGCCCCCGGTCACCGCTACCCCAACGTGATTATGAGTTCCCGACCAATATCAGCAGGCTGTTCCAACCACCATTCATCATCGAAGGAATCGAGCCGGTCTAGCGCATCCTCTGTTGACATTCCTTCAGGGGGCTTGATCTTCACGAGCAAAGAGGGCTCTTCGTCGCTACCGTGTGTTGGCATAGCGCCCAAGAAGAGTTGGACGTTCCCGAACGTTGCGCGGATCCTGTCCGCAGCCTCATCGAGAACTTCGACAAGAGATGGATGCGCAGCAAGATGTGAATCCACACCAAGCGCGTTCTCAATGTGATACTTCGCAGGAAGACCGCCGTGAGACAACAGCTCATACTCAAACAATGACTTTCCCCAAACGCCACTATAGACTAAATCAGCAATTACAGTTGTAATTTCCCACGGCCGTGCCCGCAATCGAAACTGCGGTCGGCTCATCGCGTCTGTTTCTTTACGTAGAACAACTTGCTGATTGAGCACTAGCCATCTCCCTCTTCTTTCTGCTCGTCCGTGAAGGCATCGTTAGCCTTCTCGATGAGAAACTTCCCAATCGACCGTGCAATATCCGGGCGCAGGACAATCCCGAACTGAAGAACGCGATCGATTGGAGATTCAGCTGGCGTTCGATCCTCTTTCACGATCTTTCCGCCGACTGCCGTGATTTCGATTGAATCAGGGTGGCGCAGGTTGTCGATGTAAAAATCCACAATGATTTCTTTCTGGGGAGAGACCCCGCCCCAAGCGCCAGTCACCGGGACAAGCTTGTAGTCTGGGTCTTTGGAATAGATAATGCGGGCTTGCTTTGTCTTGCCTTCCTCCATCTTGCTCCCTCCAATGTCGAAGGATAGCACAAAGCCACATTTCAGACAACTGTGATGTCACATGACAAATGGACAAATACGCATTCAGGCATCTCTCCTACCGCCAACTGCGACATTCCGGAGTTCCGGGGACACAGTACCGAACTCGGCAGTCTGACTTGTCCCGCGCTGCCCGCTTCGTTGTCCGAGGGATTCCGCATCGAGTATCCAAGCGTGCGTTAGGCGATATCGTGGATCGCGTGGCCTTCCTGTCTCGAGAAGAAGACGACATTGATTCGATTCACAAACACATTCGAACCGGCCGATCCCAAGGCAGCAAATCTTTCATCCCACACCTGGAACAACTCACTAGGCGCGTTCTTCGTCCAAGAAAACGAGGTCCGAAACCCGCCAATCGAGTACTACGTCTCCGGGACCGCCATTCATCCATCGTCGGAGGCATCTCCAGCTTGCTTTAGCGCGTTCAAGAGATTCGCGGGGAAGATTTCGTCCAATCTCCCTGATTCTTTGCATTTGCGGATGTAGTCCCTTAAGTACTTGTCGAACGTGATGCTGTGCTTATCGAGCAAAACAGGCAGCAGTTCGGAAGCATCTATCCTAGCTAGGCAATCGGTGGTCAGATCTTCCGGGCGAAGACGATCCAACAGAAACTCAAGCCATTTGTAGTTGCTTAGTATTCTATCTTTCTTTGCGAGCATGGCTTCTAGGAGCTGTTCACAAATGATCTCAGGCGTGGTTGCACACACCTCCGCAGCTAGGTCAGGGTGAATCAGATAGTTCTCAATACAGTACGCGTCGAGGTGAATGAACTGCTGCACGCCAGGATACGGATTCCCTTGATTGTCACCATCAACAACGAAGTATGCACTCTTCCATCCACCCTCCTGAAGGGAATAACGATAGATAACCTTCACGATCCTCGCATTTCCACACTCGGTAACGTCGACATCCACACCAAGGCTCTGTTCAAGCGCTTCCACAACCTGGGCCTGGGCACGATCCTCTACGAAGAAAGTCGTACGAGGGAATTCGCCTAGCTTGATGACACTGATAGCTTCCCCAGCCAGTCGCTCCCGTACTCTCGCGGTGGGAGCACCAAGAACGACAACCTCCCCTTCTTCAGTCCATTCCAAGAACTGGGTCGCTCCAAGGAACTGGCTCTGGAACACGGCCCTGCTATGCGTAGCTACAATAAGCTGCTTTTCATACGTATTGCAGAACCATGAAAAGAACGAGAAGAGCTTCGTCTCAAGGTGCCAATTCAGGTGGTTCTCAGGCTCGTCTATCAGATAGACGTCATATGAGTCTCGTGATGCATAGAGATTCAGCGCTACAGCGAAGACTTCCGACTCCCCAAGGGACAGCCCTTCAAGAGGAACAGGCCTTGCGGCGTTCTTTCGAATGGCAAGCCGTGGCATGCCTCTTTCACTATCCCATTTCGCTTCAATGGCATACTCGTCGAAGATCTGGGTCAAAACGGAATCGAATTCATCTCGAACCGTGATCATGGCTTCCTCTTGATCGCCTCCAGGCCTCCGTGCATCGTCGAAAGCAAGATAGAACAGCTCGCCAAAGGATGGGTAGCGAGGGAATGTCTTGTCGTCGATCTTCAAAGCCGTCAGTTCACTGATGAGTTTCGCCATAGTACGGTCAGTCTGTCGAAGTGCGTGCAGGATCTGATCAGTCGTTTTGAGCTCGAGGTTTCGTTTCGGGCTAATTGCCTCAAGGCGAAGCGGTGCACTTAGATCGTTCTTTGTAATGGCTGCTGGTGTGGCCTTTAGGTATGCAAGGATACTCGTCTTCAGAGTGCCATTCTCGCCCGCGAGGATGTTCAGTCCGCGCTGGAATTGAATATCTGTATCAATAATACCGCCTAGAAGCACTACGTGCGCCTTCGTAACGAAGTTGCCCATGTCCTCTGGTTTCTCCTTTGCTATCGACTATACACTGTAAGTACCATGAGCACTATTTCCGGCTATTCCTCGAGGAAGCATACTATATGTGTTCAGAACCCTGTACTCAGAATACCCCATGCCTCTATCTTCCGATCTTCAAGCCACTTTCTCTTCTCAGATGCAAGACGCTCGAACTGCGAAGTGATCTTGCGCACACGCACGTATTCCCTCAATTCTGGATCCTCAGATATAGCTTGCGCCCCACGGTAGAGATGACCACCCTGGAAGGCTGAGAACGCAATGTTCACTGGCACTTTCTTCGCAAGCTCCAGCAAACGTGAGACGACAATCAGTCCATCTCCAGCAAGACGGGAACGCTGCGCGTGCCCGTATTTTTCGTAGATCCAGTCTGGAATGTATAGCATGTCAGTCCGATTCATGAAGCCTGGATACGTGAGCCATTCTATCGGTTGCCCACAGGCAATAAGGTTGACACCAAAGGATACAGGCAGTTGCTCACGCGCAAGCTCCGCCTGCAGGCGAATCACCCACTTCAGCACGGCGACTCCATCTGTAAAGCCAACGACGTCTGATAGGCCAACCATGATGCAGTCGTTGTCTACGTCATAGAAGCTATGCCGGTTTTCATCAATCTGCTGTGGCTTGAACCGCTCACATGCTTTCCAGAATATCTCCAGCTGCTCTCGGCGCCTCGGGAAGGGCACGCTGCTGTGCTTGTCGATGTCACCGAATATCAGATGTGCAGAGAACACCTTGTCCTCCTTTTTGTCCGGATGTGGAGTTCATTTGCTATTCGCCTCTTCATCTGCTCTAGAAGCAGGGTAGCTGAACTCCAGGCATTGTTCATGCACTACCATCTGTATTATGAAAGTAAGTAGTTTGCTGAAGTATGTCGCCGCAAATATGGAACGCCTGTTTCCTTTCCGGCTTCGAAGGGACTCCACCGCCTTCTCACGATCAACGTCACGTATCTGAGACATTTCTGGCCGACACCGCGCTAAACGGCCCGTGGATTGACGCCATATACATACCTGCCCCTTTCCTAGATCAATCGAAAAGGCCTGTTCAGGAATCAGCTTGTCACCTTCTACTCGCTCAAGGTGTGTCATAGCTTTCGCAAGGTCGGCTGGGCCGAAACGTCGGACCAGGACAATCGCAGGTTTCCAGACAAGGATAGGGACATTGCCCGCGTTCCACATGATGTACTCCACATACACGTGGTTTTCCGTGAGAGTTTCCGCGCTTGGATACATCGCAGGATTCTTGTAATGGGTCCCCAGAGATGGTTCGTGAAGTGAAACGAAATACTGACGTTGCAGCTCGAGACTTCTCCATTGCAAGAGATTGGGTCAGTGTTGCTGCCGCGAGCAGAGCGACGCCAGTCGCAACTGTGGCAAGTGAGGCTGCTCTCTGCGCTGCGGGGAGCCCGATCGACATAACGAAAGCATAGAGCAAGAGCCCAAGCACTAGACTACCTATAAGGCAAGCAGCGATCAGGCCTTGCTTACGCACGAGTCGCCTCCTCGACGATGCGGATTTCTTCATCGGTCAGGCCGTAGAGTTCGTAGACGAGTTGGTCGATCTGCTTGTCAGTAGCTTCGATTTGGCGCTGGAGGAGGTTCATGTCATGATCTATTCTTGCACTGTGCAATCTGTCATGAAGGTCCAACATAGTATCGACTAGATCAACCATCCGATCATGTCGCTTCGTATCTTCTGGATCCGAGAAATCCACTTCGTGGATCGGAAGCTGCTTGAGCTTGGACAGCTTCACCTGGGCAAAAACACGCCCCTTCTCCCTCACAAGCATCTGGTAGAACCACTGCATGTAGCTGGAATTCAGAATCCCAAGGAAATACTGAAGTTCGTACGCTCCTTCATTTGTCGGGATAATTGCGATAAGGCTTCTGCCGAACCACACTCCCCGATTGTCGATGGTTGCGATTATGCGATCGGCCGTTTGTCTGAGGAGGATCTTTGGAACTGTTGCGTATACATCCGTGTTCAGTCTTACAACTTCGTTTTGTCGCAAGAACCGTTTGTAGTTTGTTCGGCAGAACCGGGTGGTGCGAGGAGCGATCCAGTACCTATCAATGTCTGAACCCTTCCAATACATCTTATCTTGTGGCCGTTCCTGCGGTCCTTCATAGAGGAGGCGACTCGAGAGATCACTCTTGCCCTTCACTCGCATGCCAACTCCGAGGCGTTGATAGTTGATCCCTGCGTCTTTGCACTTCAGGAAGATAACCGCCCCGAGATTCGTCGTCGCCGTGGACTGGCGTATCCCATGAGGCAGGAACGACAACTCAGGATCCTTGCTCACATTCCACTGTTGAACCAGCCTGTCACAGTCTTTCACAATCTCCTTTGTGGGTGATAACTCCCTCTCTTGCTCAGATGCGCTGAACTCGCCCATGGTGTAGAGATGATACTTGTGGCCCCGGATTGGCTGCTGCTTTCGTACCACGAAGGCGCAGGAAGGCGCAACAGTTCTTGGGAAAGCACTCTCGCCCAAATCGAGAAGAAAGAGAATGCAGTTCTCCAGCATCAACTCTCGAACGTCCCTCAGACGCCTTTGCTGTAGCAGGGCGCTCGGAACGATCATTGATTCAAAACCTCCACGCCGCACAAGACCCAAGCCCTTGTCTATGAACAACTTGAAGCTATCTGTGTGTTGCCGGGTGCTTCGTGGGTATTCGGGATGGAAGTAACTGATAAGGGCATCAATGTCTCCACCCCAGGGTGGATTTCCGATCACGGCGTCAAACCCGCCGTTCTTCATGATCTCGGGGAACTCGGCGTTCCAGTCGAAGGCGTTGATCCGGTAGCGTTCCTCTTCGTCGATCAGGCTGAGCTGCTTTCCCGCGTAGAAGTCGGGGCCGATGAGCGAGTTGCCACACTTGATGTTGTTTGCAAGATCGGGAAGCGCACGCTCGTGGAAGAGCCGCAAGCTCTGGCCGATCGTCTCTTCTGTCTCCCCTTCGAGGACTTTCAGCAGGAGCGACAGTTTCGTCACCTCGACGGCCTGGGTGTCGATGTCGACGCCGTGGATGTTGTTCAACAGGATCCGTTTCTTCTCCGACGTGGTGAGCCGCCAGTCGCCGCCCGGGCTGCGGAAGATCTTCGGGTTGCGGCCACGTGCGTACTTCTCGGGATCGTGCTCTGCGTACCACTGGAGGTGCCAGTCGAGGAGTGTCTGATAAGCGCCAAGGAGGAATGAGCCGGAGCCACAGGCAGGGTCGAGCACGCGCAGCTTCGCGACCTGGTTGGGAGTCTTTTCTTCCAGGAGCTTCCCCACGGTGTGCGCGACGATGTAATCCACGATGTAGGTGGGCGTGTAGTAGACGCCGCCCGCCTTCTTCACCTCGGGCTTGTCTTCGACCACCGCGCGGTGCGCCGGGGTTAGCCGGATCACCTTGCCCAAGAACTGCTCGTACACCTGGCCGAGGATATCCGCCGGGAGGACGGAGAACTCGTACGGGCTCTCCGGGTAGTAGAGCTCTTTCAGAATACCCTTCAACACCTTGTCGTCGATCGCGAGGCTGAGCGAGAGGTCGTCGGGCGGCTCGGGCCGATTATTTTCCTTGCTGAAGTGGAACAGACCAGAGTTGTAGCGCTCGTCCGCTCTTCGGAAGATCTGGCACAGCCGCTGATATACGTTCGCCCCGTTCTCGAGCGCCATCAACTGCCCGTATGTCTCGATGCCGCGGTCCTCGCAGATGCGCAGGAAGATGAGCCGGTCGATCGTCCGCTGCACGGCAAAGTTCAGCTCGCGGTTCGACAGGGTCTTGTTGCGAAGGGCGATGTTTCGGGCCAGCACCTCGCGCCACACCTCGATCTCCTTTAGGAATGCGGTGTCAACCTCGGCAGTTCCTCTCTTCCTTTTGGTCGATTCGGCGTAGCGGTCGAACGAGCCTTTGAGGATAGCCTCTTGCGAGAAGATCGAGGCGATCTCGTCCCACTTCTCTTCGTACTCGTCGTAGGTGAGGTAGAGAATACGGGCGGTGGACGCTTTGTCGTCCTTGTTCGGCTTGACGCGGCAATCGTAAACCGCGAACTCCTCGAAGTCGGTGACGATCGAGAGCGGAAGCTTGGCCGACCAGGCGTAGCGGCGCAGTTGGTACGCCACGTTGCCGTCGTTCTTGATGTTCACCCCCGGGCGCTTTGCCTCGACGAAGAACTTGCGCGTGCCGCCGATGCGGAACGCGTAGTCCGGCGCCTTGGTCGCCCCGCCGACCTTGATCGCGTCCTCGTGGATGACGTCCTTGTACGCCTCGGCATAGCCCTTCTCATTGGCGACATCCCATCCGAGGGCGGTGAAGAAGGGATCGATGAACTCGCGCCGTGCCTGTGTCTCGTTGTAAGAACTGGAGCAATAGACATCGCGGTTCTCCGCAAACTGCTCAACGAGTCTCCGGATTTCCTGAGGGACGACTGTCTTACGTTCGCTTCCTTCCATATGTGGTTAGTAGTTTATAAGCGTACACATTCTCGGACAAACACAAGGCACGGGCGGCGGATGGTTCTGAGAACACAATCTTGCTGCCTAACTGACAAGTTCGAAGTAGGTATTGTGCACTCCTCAGGGC
>CAZBSW010000079.1:0-8112 GCA_964494835.1 uncultured Thermotogae bacterium | reverse complement strand
ACTTGAGGCCGGTCACTGTGAGTGGAAGACCGAACAAGTTAATGAATCCGGTCGCGTCCGCCTGAACGTAGACATCGTCTTGGGAGAAAGTAGCGAGATCCTCGTGATACAGGCTATACGGGGAAGTTCGGCCAACCACTGTGCAGTTCCCCTTGTACAATTTCATCCGAACCGATCCGGTTACGGTCTTCGCAAGAGATGCGACGAACGCATCGAATGCCTCCCGAAGAGGCGTGAACCACATCCCGTTGTAGACCAACTCAGAATACCGCTGGGCGACGAGCGCCTTGTAATGCGCAGATCGGCGATCCAGACAGATAGTCTCCAGGGCTGCAAGAGCTTTGTAGAGGATCGTTCCTCCCGGCGTCTCGTAGACTCCGCGTGATTTCATCCCCACCAACCGATTTTCCACGATGTCTTCGCGTCCGACGCCATGCTCTCCTCCGATTTTGTTGAGCGCCGTCAGAAGTTCGACTGGGCCCAACGAAGCTCCATCGATCCCAACCGGAATCCCGGCCTCGAAGTCAATCGTCAGATAGGCAGGCGTTGGCGGGGCGATCTCGGGAGAGACCGTGATACAGAACGTGCTTTCCTGGGGCTCGGTCCACGGGTCTTCGAGATCTCCGCCTTCGTGGCTTATGTGCCACAGGTTCCGATCGCGGCTGTAGATCGATTTCTTCGAACTCGACACGGGGATCCCGCGCTCTTCGGCGTAGGCAAGGGCGTCTTCGCGGGATGTAATCGTCCACGCGGAATCTCGCCACGGTGCAACCACCGGGAGGGTGGGATCGATTGCTTTGAATGTCAGCTCAAAGCGGACCTGGTCGTTTCCTTTTCCGGTGCAACCGTGGGCGAGTCCGTCGGCTCCTTCTTGATGCGCAACCTCCACCATGTGTTTGGCAATCACGGGTCGGGCGGTTGCTGTTCCGAGAAGATACGTTCCCTCATAGATCGCGCCGGCACGAAGGGCCGGGAAGGCGTAGTCGACAAGAAACTCCTCGCGAAGATCGGCGACAATCACTTTGCTCGCGCCGCTCTTGACTGCCTTTTCCTCTAACCCTGCAAGCTCGTCCGCTCCTTGCCCCACGTCTGCGGTAAATGTGATGACCTCACAACCGTAAGTCTCCTTCAACCAAGGAACGATGACCGATGTGTCAAGTCCCCCTGAATATGCCAAGATCACTTTCTTTGGTTTACTCATGATGCTTTGTCCTCCTTCCATTCGACGGTCCACATTTCGTAGTACTGTTGAGATCGGCAAAATCTGCCGCGTGAGCAGCGAATGGTCGGGCAGCACCTGAGCCGTGAGAAAAAGAGAGAATCAAGAGAGTGAAAACGGGGACACGGTCAGGCGACTACCCGACCATCGTACGTCTGCGGATCGACACACACTCCCCGTAGTGGATCATTGTACCTCCACTATATCCGCCCCTTCGTTTGAGATCAAGTGCGCTCTGCTGCGCCCGGATTTCAACCCAAGTAGCAGGATCAGCCCTGAAATTCCGCAGATGCAAACCATGATTTATCAAACAGCGGACTGAGATAGGGTCTATGCCTCCAGGATTCTACGAGGAGAGTTGGCATCGCCCGCTCGCACGGTTGTACGATGGTTGTCGAAGGAGGTCGTTATGCCGCTCAAGCCACCGAAATACGTGAACACAGTACGCCGCCTTATCTACTGGCAGTATGCTCAGCTTATCGCGAGCGCCGCCGGCTTCGCGGGCAACTATGGTTTCGTGATCTCGCGCTACAAGAAGCTTGAATCGGGTGAGATGAGTTGGTCTTCGTCCATCCGGGATTACGAGAAGGAGATGGAGAAGGGAAGGATGTGTGTATACTGTGGTGCCACCGGTGGCTTGAGCACCGATCACATAGTCCCCATCTCAAGAGCGGGGGTCGATCCGAGGATCTCGGCTCTCCTTGACTCGTCCGATAACTGCGTCTGTGCGTGCAAGTCTTGTAACTCGAGCAAAGGGAATAGAGACATCTTCGAGTGGTACGGTCCTGAGCGCCTCGACGACATCCCGAAGTTGGCCCTCTCCAAGTTCCTCAAGCTTGCTTATCGGATTCACGAGATGCAAGGCACGCTCGACTTGAAGGATCCGAACATGGATGGAGTTCTGGACATCTATGACCTGGGCGTGGTGATCACTTACCTGATCGAGAAGATCTCCGAGAAAACACAACATGGAGAAGCTCCTCCGCCTCCCACAAGTCGTCCGACGGACTAGTCAATTGGGAATCCGAGGCACATACGGTATCTCAGCAAGCAGGCGTGCCTCAGTTCGCCGTCATTGCCAACTTCTCATTACCCGTCTATGTCGCAAGCGTATGCCTGGAATCGCTCAGGTAGTGCTCCCGGGACGCGTACACCGAAGTGATCATTGTAATCCGTAATGGGTGACGAGTAACGAGGGGTGCGGGCTCAAGCGTTATTTTCGAGTCCTGATCTGTCAGTGCGACTCGCTATGGCGCGACCACTGCGTGCAAAGTCTGAGGGAGCCGTCTGCTACATCACCTCTTGCGGCAATGCGTGGCAGGTGATCTTCCAATACGTGGCTAACAAGTCAGATCGCAATACCCGTATCCACGATGGCGTTCGTCTATATCACTAGCAAGCTTCAGCAGGTCGGGGACTACATCGGGTTTCACTGCTCCACGATCAGAGTGATTACGAAGCGACAGGCTGCTCACAGTCAAGAATAACGCTCTGACCCCCCAATACTGAATTCTCTGTCCGCCGCAATACCGTGTACGTCGATTTCCTCGAAGAGCGAGAATGTTGGGGCAAGATCCTATCGCATTCTTCTGTTGCTGAAGGACGCTGGCAAAGTCATTCATGCAAGCTCAGTCACACTACACTTTAACAAGGTATAAACATTCACTCCTCTGCTATTTGCATCATTCCACGTTTGTGATTACGGTTGAACGAGATCCCTTTCTCAAACAAGGAGGTGATAAGAAATGTCCTTGGACGAGAACAAGGCCCTGGTTCGCCGCTACATAGAGGAGGTCTACAACAAGGGAAATGTTGCGGCAATAGATGAGCTTCTTGCTCATGATTTCGTTCACCATTTTCTCCCGCCCGGAATGGGGACTGACCGGGAAAGCTATAAGCAATTTGCCGCCATGCATCATGCGGCTTTCCCGGACTTCCATATAACGGTTGAAGATATGGTTGCCGAGGGGGATAAGGTTGTGTGCCGCTGGTCAGGCCGCGGAACACACAAAGGTGAGTTCATGCGTATCGCCCCTACCGGCAAACAGGTGACGGAGAGAGCGATGTGCCTCCACCGTGTCGAGGGAGGTAAAGTCGCAGAGAGCTGGGTCGAGTTGGATCAGTTGGGGATGATGCAACAGCTCGGCGTTGTGCCTCCCCTCGGAGAGGGAGGAGGGTAGTCGCTGCGGCCGGCCTTTTCGCCTGACTGGACTCATTAAGTCGGGGGATGTCTCTGAAAGCGCACGCTCAGCTCTTCTTTCGGCCGGGGTTCTTGAGACCCGTGGCGAGCTTGTTTCGCACCTCGCGCTTCACGCGCGCGGCAAGCGCCGCGTCGTGCAGCGGATGTGTATTCAAGAGTCGAAACACACGATGTTGAAGCATCAGCAAGCGCCATCCAACCAGATCGTCCGCCAGTCTTCGCGACACCATCATGCAGCGATCGTGTATCGTGCGACAGCCAAAGAAGCATCTTAAGGAGGTGCAATGAAGGACGTCCGCATCACCGTCATCAAGACGGCATTGGATCCAGAACTCGTCGAGAAATACACAACACCGGCGCGCGCCAAAGCATTCCATGCTTGCTCCATGGCCGTTGGTGATACATTCCATGTCTCCCAGCCTGTCATGTGCCCAGAAGGTTTCTGCCCTTGGGCATGGCACGACATCGAGTCGTTCGTTCGGATCGTCGCTTTTGAGGGCAAGATAGAGGACCAGGTGCCTGAGAACAGCTGGGTGCGCTGCTGTACGGACGCTTTCCGCCCCGTTACGTTCCTCATTGAGCCTGTTGAAAGCGGTGCAGCACCCAAGCGATAGGACGAAGGCCCATACTCTGCAGTAACAGGTGAGAGTCACCGTAACGAAACGAGGACTATCCAGGACGTCTGCGGGCTGTCGAGCGCCATGACTTCCTGAATAAGCGGTGCGACCCATGTCAGTCTCGATCGAGCGAATCGAAAGGGAGACCTGATGTATCCGATCGGTATCACTTTCGTCAAGCGGCTCGACGTCCCTGAACCGGCAGAGGCGATGGCGCCGGCAGGGAGATGGGAGAAGTGCTGGCCTCGCGAAGGTCAAGTATTCGAGGTATCGGCGAACGGATCCGATTTTCCCAAGCCAGGGGGATCTTGCCAATGGGCATGGCCGAGATTCAACAAGATGAAGATGTCGTTTGGCCCGTCCCGGGTGGTGTTCAGCCCAATTGCAAGCATCCCGGCAATGCACTCATGTGCTACACAGACGGGCTCAAACCGGTCGTATTTTTCGTAGAACGCATCGATCCTGCCAAGGCAAGGAGGTCGCTCGATGACGAGTGCCAGCTATCGGTTCAAGCTGGGCCGGTTTCGAATCCTTATCGTCAAGGACGGAACCGGAAGCCCGCGTTCCCTGTCCGATCTCGTGGAAGACATTCCCGCCGACCTCGCAGGTCGCGAGATCTTCATGGAAGGCGGACTGATGGTCGTAGATGCCCCCGGGAGACGAATCCTTGTGGATGCCGGCAACGGCCCGGATCGTGGTCATCGCACGCACACCGCAGAGGCCGCCTTCGAGGAGGAGGGCATCACGCCTCAGTCTATTGACGCTGTGCTGCTGACGCACGGAGATCCCGATCACATCGGCGGGCTCCTGACCAAGAACGGAGAGCTCGTGTATCCCAATGCGCAATATGTGCTTAGCATGGACTTATGGCACGCTCTCAGGAGCAATCCGAATGATGGCCTCTACTTCGCCAGCCAGGCCGCATCGGTCGGCAAGCTTGCTTCCCTGCTCGAACGGCGAAGCACACTTCTGGAGGCAGAGCGAGAGATCTGGCCCGGAATACGAGGCATCCCCGCCCCCGGGCATCGTGTCGGGCACACCATCTACCGATTCTCCTCAGAGGCCGCTGTCATGTTTCACATCGGGGATGCCGCGTTCGATCCCTTGTTCCTGGAGCGTACGGAGCTTGTGATCTCGAATGACTTCAATCCCCAGCAGGCTCGTGCTACGCGGGAACGCATCGCGCAACGCGCCGTGGCCGAGGGGGCCCTCATTGTAGGATCTCACTTCGACGTAACGGATGTGGGCCGACTGGAATCGGAGGCCGACAACGGCCGATACAGGTGGATGCCCGAAGCAGCATAACCGACTCGGCGGCAGATTCCCCGGTCTATGCCGGAGAGGCGTCCAAAGAGGCCTTGGGGCTCCCATTGGATGAAGATATAGCGGTTGGCTGCTCAGCAGAGCAGCTTTGGGTCGGCAGTATTTGCCCAGTCAGTTCCGAAATGTTACCCGTGTCATCTGGAGTACACCCAGCGATGCCCTGAATTCCGGGACACATACCGCCTTTGGCTCGATGAGTGAGTAGGTAGGAGTCGTGGGAGGATTTCGGAGACGTCGGAGGCTGCATGTTTAGCGATATGCAGGCATCTGGCGCTATAGGATCGAGGAATCCTTTAACGTGGGCAATGCCACGACAGGAAGTTGTGATTCAAGAGACTTTATGAGCAAATCTTTGCTCTTACCTGACGTTCAGCTTTGGCCGTTTTGTCGGCCACTCTTCGGCAAGAACGGCGTATAGGTATTCATCGACCCACGCTCCGTCGTGGAAGCAGTTCTTGAGGAAGTGCCCTTCACGGCGCATTCCGAGCCGCTCCATCAGTTTCCATGACTTCTCGTTGTCCGGAGAGGTCTTTGCGCAGACACGATGGAATCCCTCGACGAAGAAGAGATGGTCAAGAAGGGCGATAGCCGCCTCGGTTGCGTATCCGTTTCCCTCGAATTCCTTTCCGAGCGTCCAGCCGATTATGCCCTGTTTTTCTTCGCCGATCTTCTGCGTGTTGCAGCCGATATTACCAACGACGCGCTTAAGCGCCTTTACCTCGATGACGAGAGAAAACCACTTTGCCGCTTCGTCAATCATCATCGTCATCATCGGCATCCACCATTCGAGAACGCTATCCGCGGTAAGCTGCCAGCCGATGTTCCTACGACGCGGTCCGTCGCTTTCGTCGTGCTTTGAATAGTCGATGATATCGGGAATATCGCGTTCTTCGAATCGACGGACAATCAACCGCGGTGTCTCGAGATGAACGGTTTTCTCAGCCATAACGGTATTCTAGCAGATGAGAGCAACCAGCCTACCCGCCGTACCCCATTCGGAAATAAACCTATTCACAATGAATCGGGGACCATCCGCTGAATCAGGCAGGCATCTACTCGCTTCTGCGGAGTCTACTGTTTCCACATGCCTCTTATCCTCGCAGCAATATCGCTGCCGGCAGCCGTTTCTGATGCGGCGTCCTCTCCCGATCCCTGTTCGAGGTGAACTTCGCCGAGGGTTTCCAGCACGGCGGGTGTGAAGAACCGGCAAAGTTGAGCATAGGCGGAGTTGTCAGTTAGGCCATACCATTTGTAGTAGTAGCGCAGAGGCCAACTGATGTACAGGAAGCTCTTTGCCCGTGTCAGGGCGACGTAGGTCAGCCTCAGCTCTTCTTCTAGTTCCTCTACAGAGCCCGCCGCCATGTCCGAGGGAAGAAAGCCGTCCGCCGCATGAATGAGATAGACCACGTCCCACTCACACCCCTTGGCGGAGTGAATTGTGGACAGCACCAACCAGTCGTCGTTCTTGTAGGGATGACCTGCGATGTCGCTTGTTGAGTTCGGCGGATCGAGCTGCAGATCAATGAGGAACTCTCTCCTTGTTCGATAGCCGGATGCAATCTGTTCGAGGCTGACCAGATCTCGCGCACGCGCACCGGGATTTTCGTACAGCCTATGCAGCAGTGGATCATAGAACTCCCGAATTCGTTCCACCTGCAGTGCCGGCTTGCGAGCACCTGCCCCCACGATATCGTCAAGCATGTCGGCGAAACCCGCCATGTCCTTCTTCGCCGCGGCACGTACCTTGAATCCTCTTATGGATCTCGGATCGTTTCCGTGTTCGGCAACGTGCCTCACCGCGCGCGAAGCAGTGCCGGACCCGATCCCCTCAATCAACTGGAGAGCTCTGAACCAGGCCATCTCGTCACGCGGATTCTCGACGAGCCGCAAGAACGCAATCAAATCCTTTACATGGGCGGCCTCGAGGAAGCGCAGGCCTCCATACTTGTGGTAGGGAATATTCCTTCGAGCGAGCTCGATCTCGAGTGAATCCGAAAGGTGGCCCGCTCGGAACAATACCGCCTGCCTCCTCAACGGAATCCCTTCCTCAAGGTGCTCCAACACCTGCGTTATTACGTACTCATCCTGCTGTGCTTCATCCTTGCAAGTCACGATCTTCGGTTGCTCGCCTTCCATCCTGTCCGACCAGAGATCCTTGGTGTATCTCTCTTTCGCCCCGGCTATGACCCGGTTGGCGGTTTCGAGTATCGGCATGACCGAGCGGTAGTTCTGTTCGAGTGCTACAACCGTCGCGCCTGGAAATTGACGGGGGAAGTCGAGGATGTTTCTCACAGTTGCGCCCCGGAAACTGTATATACTCTGGGCATCGTCTCCCACCACCATGATGTTGTCGTTGCCGTGCCTCATTCCCCGCAGAATACGCGCCTGCAGCTTGTTCGTATCCTGATACTCATCTACCAAGATATGCTCGAACCTCGATCCAAGCTCGTCAGCTATCCGATTGTCGGAAAGGAGTTCCACCCAGTACAGAAGGAGATCGTCGTAATCCAGGACGTTTCGTTCTTGTTTTCGAATAACGTATTGCTCGAACATCGACCGCAGCTCCTTCTTCCACAAATCACACCACGGGAAATGCCTTTCGAGCACGGGTCCAAGCGCTTCCGATCCGTTCACACATCTCGAATAGATGGCAAGACACGTTCTCTTGCGGGGAAAACGCTTCTCACGACTGTGCAAGCCCATCTCGTGCCGGATCAGGCCGATAAGGTCCTCAGCATCCGACTGGTCGATGA